>JAHISH010000051.1 GCA_018818365.1 Candidatus Omnitrophota bacterium
ACCACACACAAGGCAGTTCTCCGGTAGATAATGAAGATATGCTGGCGGCGCAACGCGCGGACTTACTGGCAACAATCAGAAATATCTTCGAGGTTGGTGAGAATATGGTATTAAGCGCCGATGAGATACATGAAGCAGTATTTATTGATACTACCCATGATCCCTATCGTATCGAAAGAAAGCTGCCTATTGTAATCGCATTACGGGCAGATATATATACGACCTGCCCTGTAGAGAGAAAACCCTTCTTAATGGTCTTTACCGGCGAAGGAATAGTTGCCGATGCAAAACTTATCCTTGATGTGGGTAGTCAACAAGGCTTGGCGTGTGAGGTGACTCGTCTTGCTCGTTCCATGGAATCAAAAAATCCTATTTGGGAAGTGCCTTATCACGGAAAAAAGACTGCCTTTGCGATCCAGGATAGGAATAATTGGGTGGCATTGGCAGTAATGTATGGCCCTGAGGAATTATATAGGCAGGGTAATTTTATGTGTAAAGGCGGGGATCGGATGACCCGTGTGGGGATAAAAGATCATCAGGCAGAAGAAGAGATATATTTGAAGTACGCTAATGCATTAGTGGTTGCGCGTCTTTTAGGATTTTCCCTTCTTGCCGGCCCGGATGTCATGTGCGATGTTGATAGAAGAATGGGCCTTCTGGTTGATCAGGTCAAAGCGACGGTTATCGATATTAATACGCAAGCTATCGAAGACCACAGGATTACTCCTATTGATACCGCAACCGTATTACGCCCAACTACTAGTACCGAAGCCAGAAAAGGCGGCTTCTCGCATATGCGCTGGATGGTAACTAGCCTGAGCGTGGTGGTGGGGACCTTAACTGCAGCGCGCTGGGTTTATCAGGCAAAACAGACCCCTAAGAGCTATCCGCAGGAAGTGGGAGCGTTTCTCCACGCACTGAATATTGATTTCTCCCAGCCTCTCAGTTGTATTATCCAAGGGTTTGGGGATGTGGGAAGCGGGATATCGCAGCTTTTAATCGGTCAATTCAGACAATTTGGCGTTCAGGTACGCGGATTTTCTAACCGAAATTTCGCGATATATTGCGAAAAAGGACTCCCCGTGCCATTCTTATCCGAAGTGCGCCAGATCGTCGAGGAAGAGTCTCCTGATGCCTTGACAGTAGAGAGACTTCTGAGGATGAACTCCTTCGATGTGTCCTTACGGGGCACAATACTCTGGATAGCAGGGACAGATTCTATGAGGGGCCAGTTTGATGTCCTCACGAAAGACCTGGCGGCAAGAGACATTACCGTCTATTCCGGGGACGCGGCCATCGTTGATGAGCTTATTTATCAGAAAGCAATGATACTCTTTCTTGCGGCATTGGCAAATGTAATCCGTGAGAAGAAACAAGTAGAGCGTTTACAGGTTTCCATCCTTTCCGAAGGAGGAAATAATACTATTGCCATTCCAATGCAACCGGAATTAAAGAAACGAAATATTCTTTATCTCCCCGGAGAACTCCTTAATGGAGGCGGAAGCTATACCTCCCGCGATGAAATCCGCCATAACCACGTTGATGGGCTTGGGGCTTTATTACGGGAACCGGGATACTATTATACGCATATCACCGATGAGATCGCGATGATTGCATTGCACCGGATAATCTTCTTCTTGGAACGATGGGCCGCTTCAGAAGGGAACTTCGCTTTGGATATTAGTTATCATGTGGGCATAATTGCCTCTGAGATCTTTGCGGCGACGGATCGGCTTATTATTGACCGCAACCCTCGCGTGTTAGAATTTGCACAGATCGATCAGGAGCGCACGCTAGGGCGCCTGCCGTTGAGACATTCATTGGGCGAGAATGCGATACAGATCGCGCAGTGGGGAATCTTGTTCCGCAAGGAAGAAGTTTCGGAGAAGATGGGGCGGTTGAGGCAATTATTATGTGATGCGCTTTTGGTACGTGAAAGCGGGGCCACAGATAATTATGAGATATGCCTTTTGCGGTATTACCTCTTTGTCCTCGGGAAGATGAGTTATTA
>JAHISH010000052.1 GCA_018818365.1 Candidatus Omnitrophota bacterium
GAAGATATGCCTTATATGGCTGATGGAACACCGATCGATGTGGTCTTGAATCCATTAGGGGTGCCTTCACGTATGAACGTCGGCCAACTCCTTGAATGCCATTTAGGTTGGGCGGCAAAGGTGCTGGGTATCGCAACTGCCTGTCCGGTATTTGACGGGGCGACGGAAGCGGAGATCAAGGAAATGCTTAAGAAAGCGGGACTTCCCGAAGATGGGAAGACTACGCTCTATGACGGTTATACCGGAGAGCCATTTGGTCATAGGATTACCGTAGGATACGTGTATATAATGAAATTGATCCACCTGGTCGATGAGAAAATCCATGCGCGGTCTATAGGCCCGTACTCTTTGGTTACGCAGCAGCCTCTTGGTGGCAAGGCACAATTCGGCGGACAGCGTCTAGGGGAAATGGAAGTCTGGGCGCTGGAAGCATATGGAGCCGCCTTTACCTTACAAGAGATGCTTACGGTAAAAAGCGACGATGTCTCCGGCAGGACGCGTATTTATGAAGCAATCGTAAAGGGGGAGCAGCGATTGACACACGGTACTCCGGAGTCTTTTAACGTGTTGATAAAGGAGCTACAGGGATTAGGGCTAGATATACGAACTGAAAAGGCTAAATAAAATGGAAGAAATCCTCACATTTGATACGATTAGTATTAGGATTGCGTCACCACAGATAATCAAGTCTTGGTCCAAAGGTGAGATTCGGAAAGCCGAAACAATCAATTACCGGACCTTAAAACCTGAAAAAGACGGCCTTTTCTGCGAAAAGATATTCGGTCCGGTACGTGACTGGGAATGTAATTGCGGGAAATATAAAGGTATAAAGTTTAAAGGAATTACTTGTGATCGTTGCGGGGTTACGGTTGACCGCTCCTCAGTGCGTCGAGAACGCATGGGGCATATCGAATTGGCGGCACCGGTAACGCACATTTGGTTCTTTAAAGCGGTCCCTAGCCGTATATCTGCGCTTTTGGATATCGGACTACGTGATTTGGAGAAAGTAATCTATTACGAAGAGTACGTCGTGGTCGATCCGGGTAGTACCCCGCTTAAGAAAAAGGAATTGCTTACGGAAGAGAAATATCAGGAAGCGCTGAATAAATACGGGGTTAATTTTAAGGCGAAGATCGGCGCGGAAGCCATAAAAGATTTACTCAAAGAGCTGGATATTGAAGCATATTGTCGTAAACTAAGACGCGATCTCGATAAATCACTCGATAAATCAAAAGAGGCGGTCTCTAACCGAAAAGGATTTAAGAGCTTGCGTATTATCGAAGACTTTAAGAAGTCAGGGAATCGCCCAGAATGGATGATTCTGGAAATTTTACCGGTTATCCCTCCTGATCTACGCCCTTTAGTCCCCCTTGACGGTGGACGATTCGCTACTTCCGACCTCAATGATTTATACCGGCGCGTCATTAACAGGAATAACCGACTGAAGAAGCTCATGGAACTGAATGCCCCTGAGATTATTATTCGCAATGAAAAGCGGATGCTTCAGGAGGCAGTCGATGCGCTTTTGGATAACGGAAGACATGGGAAAGCGGTTATCGGAGCCAATAGCCGTCCTTTAAAGTCACTTTCCGATATGTTAAAAGGAAAACAAGGTAGATTCAGACAGAACCTTTTAGGAAAACGAGTGGATTATTCAGGTCGTTCGGTTATCGTGGTAGGTCCGGAATTGAAACTTAATGAATGCGGCTTGCCGAAACAAATGGCCTTGGAATTATTTGAGCCTTTTATTATTAAAAAATTACGAGAAAAGGGATTTGTGCATACGATTAAAGGTGCGCGCAGGATGGTTGAACGTGGAAAGATTGAAGTGTGGGATATTCTTGACGATGTGATTAAAGATCATCCTATCCTTTTGAACCGTGCACCGACCCTTCACCGTTTAGGCATCCAGGCCTTCCAACCTCGTCTTATCGAAGGAAAATCAATAAAGATACACCCCTTGGTCTGTACTGCGTTTAATGCTGATTTTGACGGGGACCAAATGGCAGTCCATGTGCCTCTATCCCTAGAATCCCAGTTAGAAGCAAAGCTTTTGATGCTTTCTACCAATAACGTATTCTCGCCCGCTGATGGCAGGCCGATTGTTACCCCTACGCAAGATATTATTCTTGGGGTAGCCTATATGAGCAAGGAGAAATCGGGTGCCAAAGGGGAAGGTACTTCATTTGCGAATACGCAAGAAGTCTCGATTGCCTATGATGACGGAGCCGTTGCTTTGCACACTAAGATAAAGGTGCGTATCGAAAAGTTATTCGATTTTGAGGAGAAGAAGGTTATCGAAGGCACGCAATTGCTTGCGACGACCGTTGGCAAGGTACTATTCAATGAAATCATTCCCGAAGGGTTTGGATTTTTGAATATTGAATTGAATAAAAGCAAGGTCGCAGAGATAGTCACCGAATGCTATAAGCGTTTCGGACACAGCGCGACCATTACGTTGTTGGATGATATTAAGAGGCTCGGCTTTGAGATGGCAACGATTGGGGGTATTTCTATTGGGATCGATGATTTGCAGGTGCCGGAGGCTAAAAAAGAAGTGCTCAAAGACGCAAAAGAACTGGTCGCCAAAGTTGAAGATCAATACCGCAAAGGAGTCATTACTGACAGTGAACGCAAAAGTAAGATTATTGATATATGGACCCATGCGACGGATAGTATCTCCGATCATCTTTTTAAGAACATGGACCCATTCAATCCCATCTTCTTAATGGCTGATTCTGGTGCCCGTGGGTCGAGGTTGCAGGTACGTCAGCTCGCCGGGATGAGAGGTTTGATGGCGAAGCCTTCCGGAGAGATTATTGAAAGTCCTATTACTGCCAATTTCCGAGAAGGGTTAAACGTGTTGGAGTATTTTATTTCTACACACGGCGCACGTAAGGGTTTAGCGGATACCGCGCTTAAGACCGCAGATGCGGGGTATTTGACTCGCCGTTTGGTAGATGTCGCGCAGGAAGTTATCGTAAGCGATATAGATTGCGGGACTTTAAACGGCATTACCGTTTCTCCGATTATTGAAGGAGACGAGGTCGTAGTGGAATTGAAGGATCGTATCGTGGGAAGGGTCGCGTTGGATAATATCGTAGACATTATTACTGATGCGGTCATTGTCGAGTCCGGAAGTGATATTACCGGAGAAAAAGCAGATATGATCGACAAATTAGGTATCGAAAAGATTCGTATCCGCAGTGTACTCACGTGTGAAGCGGGCAGAGGGGTGTGCACCAAGTGCTACGGCAGGAATTTGGCTACGGGAAGAATGGTAGAATTAGGAGAGGCCGTAGGGGTTATTGCCGCACAGAGTATCGGCGAGCCCGGCACCCAGCTGACGATGAGGACCTTCCATATCGGGGGAACCGCGTCAAGGACCGTAGAACAATCCGTGGCGAAGTCCAAGAATCAAGGTTTTATTAAATATCATAGTCTGCGTGTTACTAGGAAGAACAAAGAATTTGTAGTGTTGAATAGAAATGGCTCTATTAGTATCAATGATAAACAAGGAAGGGAATTGGAGAGGTATCAGCTTCCGCAGGGGTCCTTCATTAGTATTGCCGATGGCGAAGAAATAACGAAAGGTATCGCGTTCGCCAGATGGGATCCGTATACCATTCCCGTATTGACTGAAGTAAGCGGCATAGTGCGCTATGAGGATTTAAAAGAAAACGTGACCATGCGCGAAGAAATTAATCCGGTCACTAAGCTGTCCGAGCGCGTGGTGGTTGAGCATAAGGCGGAATTCCACCCGCAGATCATTATTCTTGATAACAGTAAAGCAGTACTGGGGATTTATCCCATTCCGATGGGAGCCCATGTTATGGCCAAAGACGGACAAAGTATGAATGCAGGTGACCTTTTGGCGAAAATTCCACGTTTAGTAGTAAAAACAAGGGATATTACCGGGGGACTTCCTCGCGTGGCTGAGCTTTTTGAGGCCCGTAGGCCAAAAGATCCGGCGGTAATCAGTGAAATCGACGGCTTTGTGGAATTCGGAGAGACCAAGAAGGGCCAGCGGGTTATTATTGTGAAGTCAGTGACCGGAATGGAGCACGAGTATGTGATTCCGCACGGCAAGCATCCTAACGTGTATAAAGGAGATAAGGTAGCTGCAGGACAGCAATTAACCGATGGGCCAGTAGTACTTCAAGACATCTTACGTGTCTGCGGGGATAAAATCCTGCAAGAATATTTGGCTAATGAAGTGCAGGAAGTATACCGTCTGCAGGGAGTACGCATTAACGATAAGCATATTGAGCTTATTATCAGGCAGATGCTAAAAAAAATAAAGATTGAAGATTCGGGTGATACTGAGTTCTTGGCAACACAACAAGTGGATAAATGGAAGTTTCAGAAAGAGAACTCTCGGGTAATAAAGAAAGGCGGAAAACCCGCGCAGGCGACTCCGCTTCTTTTGGGTATTACCAAAGCATCTCTTACGACTGAGAGTTTCATTTCCGCGGCAAGTTTTCAGGAGACTACACGGGTCTTGACCGACGCGGCAACTTCAGGTAAATCTGATGAATTATTCGGCTTAAAGGAAAATGTGATTGTGGGGCACCTGATTCCCGCAGGGACAGGGTTTCGTACCCACCGTGATATCTCAGTCGTAAAATTAGACGAGAGTAAGACGTAAAAAAGAAAACGAGTAAAAAGAAAGAGGAATAATGCCGACGATTTCACAACTGATCAAATTTGGGCGAATCTCTAAGAAGAAAAAATCAAAATCACCCGCGCTTAAGGATTGTCCGCAGAGACGAGGAGTATGTCTTCAGGTTCGTACGATGACGCCTAAAAAACCGAACTCCGCGCTGCGTAAAGTTGCCAGGGTGCGTTTAACTACGGGGATAGAAGTTACTTCCTATATTCCCGGGGAAGGGCATAATCTTCAGGAGCATTCTATCGTATTGGTCAGAGGTGGCCGTGTAAAAGATTTACCTGGCGTGCGCTATCATATTGTGCGCGGCACGTTGGATACCGCGGGGGTCAATCAACGTAAAAAATCACGTTCCAAGTATGGAGCCAAGAGGCCAAAATAGAAGAATAAACCAATATAACTGCCTGCAAGGTAAGAGAGCGATCGTATGAGAAGAAGAAGAGTAGCTGAACGAGTAGTTCCTGAGGACCCGAAATATAATAGTAAGGTTGTTGCCAAGTTTATTAACATGGTAATGCTCGAGGGGAAAAAATCTACCGCCGAAAAGATTGTCTATGGGGCCTTTGAGATAGTCAAAAAAACGCTTAATGAACAAGATGTCTTGAAGATTTTTTATAAGGCTCTTGATAATGCACGACCTCGGCTTGAAGTAAAACCTCGTCGTGTCGGTGGGGCCACGTATCAAGTCCCTATTGAAGTACGCCAGGAACGCGGCACCTCGATTGCGTTTCGTTGGATTCGTGATTTTGCAAAGAATAAAAAAGGGAAATCCATGCGCGATAAGCTTGCGGATGAGATCATGGCAGCCTATCGCGGGGAAGGTGCGGCAATCAAGAAACGCGACGATACGCACAAGATGGCAGAAGCAAACAAAGCATTTGC
>JAHISH010000053.1 GCA_018818365.1 Candidatus Omnitrophota bacterium
CAAAGGGAAAATAGTACTAAATACACCCCCGCGACATATAATCCGGAAAACTTTCCCAATAATCCGAATATCATCGCCTGAAGCGGCACACAGGGAACCCCGATGGAAATAAGGGTGGCCGCGATAAACCGTTCGCGCTTTGATTCAAGTATCCTTGTTGCCATGATCCCGGGGACATTACACCCAAACCCCAACAGTACCGGAATAATGGCAAACCCGTGAAGCCCTATGCGATGCAAGAGATTATCCAAAAGCATCGCCAGGCGCGGCAGAAAGCCTATGTCCTCTAAGAGTCCCAAGACAAGGTAGAAGGCGATAATATAGGGTAAGACCATCGAGAGTTCGATGTAAGGAGCGGTAGTCAAGACTCCCATTGATTGTTTAAAATCGATTCTCCCCTCAATGAGTTCCCCGATTAAAAGATGGTGCAAGAAATTGTTTCCTTGCATTTGCGCGCTCATCTTCTCAAGAACAGGCTGGTAGACGTTAAAAAAGAGGGGATCGCAGATATGGGCAATAAGCCACTCTCCTATCCCGCGTACGATTTTAAAAGAAACGAATATAACCCCGATGGCTATAAGCATCCCGGAGAATGGTTGTACCGATGCGTCCTCAAGTATCTCGCGTAACGTATGGTGGCGATGCGTCAAACTCTGTGCCGATTCGATAATATGCCCTATCTGTTGCCAGCGTGTTTCATGAGAGAATCTTTCTCTTGCGATTTTCTTTGCATCCTTAAATCTTTCCACGAGGAATTTAATACCGACGCCTGTCACCGCACACGTAGAGACAACCGGGACCTCTAAAAGTTTTTCCAGTCTGGCGACATCGATCGTGATCCCTCGATGCGCAGTTTCATCGCACATATTCAAACACACCACCACCTGGAATCCTTCTTCGATAAGCTGAAGCGTCAGATAGAGATTACGCTCAAGATTCGTAGAATCGATAATATTGACCACGAGGGTTCGGTCCGGAGGATATCCCCGTAACAACGAAACCGCGACTTCTTCGGCTTTGGTGCTGGCCTCTAACGCATAGATGCCCGGCAAGTCGATTACCTCGATCTTCTCTCCTTGGAAATCAAGGTAGCCGCGCGTAAACTCAACCGTAGTCCCGGGATAGTTGGAAGAGACAACCCGCACCCCCGTTAATCGGGAGAAGACCACGCTTTTACCCACATTGGGGTTTCCTACCAATACCACTTTCTCGATCATTCGCCCTCGATGAAAATCTTTGCAGCCATTCCGTGCCCAAGCGCCCATATCGTCCTTCCTACTTTTATGACGACAGGCCCTCGCAAGCCAAAATGGCTCAACTTCTTAATCTCTCTTCCTGTAAATATACCCATGCTCATAAATTTTTCTTGCAGCCGGTGCCCGGCAGCAAGCTCAACGATCTTTCCTTTGTGATTCGCCTTAAGCTGCAACAATGAAACCTTTTTCATATCCGATCCTCTTTCTTCAAAAGACAGATATACTACTCAGGAAGGAACTGTTTGGTGAGCACCATCAACACCAGCCCCGTAAGAAACGCCGCAAACGCCGCTCCCACGCGCCGGGGATCTGGTTCTTTATGAATCTCGGGGATAAGGTCTGACATCGCGATATAAAGGAATCCGCCGGCCGTCATCGGAAGGATGAATTGCACAAATCCGCTATTTACCTCAGCGATAAAATAACCTGCCACCGCGCCCCCCATCGCCATAAGCGCGGAAAGAAAATTGCAGAGTAAGGCCTTCTTTTTACTGAAACCTCCGTAAAGGAGCACTCCAAAATCACCGAGTTCCTGGGGGATTTCGTGGAGGATAATTGCCAACGTCGTGGCAACGCCCAGCTTCGAAGAAATAACAAAACTTGCGGCGATCACCATTCCATCAATAAAATTATGGAGCCCATCACCGGCTAAATTCAGATACGTAAAGGCGTGCACATCGCATACGCCGTTATGGCAATGCCGCCAATGAAAGTATCGCTCCAAAAGGAAAAAAGCGATCATTCCGGCAATCACGCCATAAGAAACGTTGAGACTCGGCGTTCTCGCAAACGCTTCAGGAAGAAGATGAAAAAATACGCTGCCGATAAGGGCTCCCGCAGAAAATCCGACCAAGACAAAAAGGATCCCTTTAAGAAGCTTCTCTTTAATAAGCAAGGTCACTATCCCGATAAGCGAGATAACACTCACCAGGGAAGTGGCGAGAATAATGCGCAGAAGCGTCATCGTCTCACCGTACGCCTAGCCTAAGTTAGGCTTTCTTCCTTTGTTGGCGCGCTTAGAACGCCAGTTTAATTTTCCTCTGCGTTTACGTTTTCCCATAGGTAATTAGTATTTGTAATATTGTCCGGAGACAGCCTGTGAGACATAGCGTAGGGTCTCGATCACACAGATACGTATGGCCTTCTCCATCGGCGTATTGCGGTAGGCAGCCAACGCACCCGTTAATCTCCAATCCCCTAATCCTGCGGCCGATACGTTTACCGTACCATCGGTGGCCTGGCCTTGTATCTTTGTCGAGGCAATCACTTCCGAGGTGCCGACATCGAAGATTCGAATATCAAGGCTCATATGTGATTTGTTTACCGCAGCTGCTAATAATCCCCCCAACATTCCGCTTCCCACTCCTCCGCCTCCTCCTATCCCGCTGCTTCCCCCGGAAGCCTTTGGTTCGAATTCAGTCACCGCACCCGTAATAATCAAATCTGCGGCAGCAATCTCTTGTTTTTCAAGAGATGCCGTAGTATCTTCTATTACAGGGGTTGCGGCACGCGCCTGTGCAGCTAACGCGTTCGGTTCCACCACTACAAACCTTCCACTATTGGTCAACACATTAATCAGTATCTCGCGCAGTCCGCTTCCAATCTCCCTAGTGGCTTTGGCTGCTTTTACTTCAAAATCAGCGATAGCCAGGCGTGCCCTGGATCCCAAATAGGGCTGCAAAGGTACGGCCTCGTGCGCCTGTTCCTGAAGGGGAGGCGGCTGCATAATCGTCTGTACCGTCGCACACCCCATAACGCTTCCCATATATAGAATAGAGAGAAAAAAGATGATATTTTTCTTCATATGATATCTTGACAGTTACTATATTACCAAAGATTTTAGGTGTCAACACAAAAAGCGCGGAAGCTCACTAATACGAGGAATAATCGCAAAGGGGCGTTCTTTCTTTAATTCCGTTTTGCTACTTGACCCGGTAGTCACGACTATGGTCTTCACCCCCGCCCTTCTTCCTGCTTGCGCGTCAATAGCCATGTCCCCCACATAGAAGGTAAAAGAAGAGGGAACATGGTAGCGTTTCATAATCCGTGTAAGTATCTCAGGATGGGGCTTCCCCATTCTTAATTTATCCGCGCAGAGTACATAATCAAAATACTTCTCAAGCCCCAAATGCCGGATAATGACCCAGGAGAACCGCGTCGGCCGATTGCTGGCTACACACACAAGATCCCCGTTATCACGAAGTAACCGCAGAAGTCTTCTGACGCCGGGAAAAAGGCGCGTTTTCGACCGTAACGCGCGCGCATGATGTTTTCGATAAATAACCAGCGCCTTCTCCACCTCTTGCGTCTTCAAAAAAGGAGCTAAAAGATTCTTGTCTCCCCACCCTACCGCGCGGCGGATTACCGAAGCCTGCTGCGCAGCATACCCTAAGACCTTCATGCAATAGTTAAAACTATCGATGATCGCAGGATACGCGTCAACGATAGTTCCATCAAGGTCAAAGATAACAAGTCTTCTATGCGCCATAGAAAGAAAGGCAGGAATTGCTTCCTGCCTTACGTCGAACGTAGGTATGAAAGACTTCTTTAGTTTGCGGAGGGATCTTCGGCAGAAACATCACTATCCGAGGAAGACATTGCATCAGTCGCTTCCGTCTCTTCCATAGGCTGTGTATCTTCCGGCCTCTCTATGCTTATATTCTTCGCAAGGTTTTTGCCCCCTAATGCTACTACATAATCAACGCTTAAGGTATCATTAAGCTTGATTTCCGAAAAAGACTTTGCATTCTCAAAGGTAGTCTTTTCGTCGACATAGAGGGTTATTTCCCTCTCCTGGTCTGTTTCATAATCGAGATATTTTACTTTTACCGTCCGCGCAGCCTCATCGACGCCGGTTACCTCACCCCACAACCATTGCATATCTGATTCCATCTCTGTCTCGGTCACAAGAAGTTCCGCTTCCGCTTTTTGACAAAACGCTGCGTTTGCGAATCCTATTACAAAAAAAGTTACCACTGCGACGACTAGCACCAGACGATTCTTCACCATCCGACACCTCCTTAAATTTTTTAACACTCTACCATACATTATTCCCGTTGTCAAGCATAGTAAGGCAAGAATACAAGAGCCAACCACACAATAACGGAAGTCACTACCCCGACGAGAAGCCCCACGCCAAACCATTCAAAGAAACGCACCTGCATCTTCTTCTCCTTCTCTAAAATCCCGAGGGCGACAATGTTCGCGGTCGAGCCGACAAGAGTGATATTGCCGCCAAAACACCCCCCGAAAAGAAGCGCCCACCAGAGAGGCTGGAGATTGATATTTAAAGCTTGCAGGCTTTGGATTACGGGAATAAATGCCGCTACCAAAACCACATTATCGAGTATGCTAGAGCCTATTGCCGATATCCACAGCACAATACCCGTAAGCACCGTAAGGCTGCTTCCGGAGACCGTGACCAACTTCTGTGCCAACACATCAGTCGCCCCGGTAAATTTCAGAGTGCCTGCCTGGGCAAAAAGCAACAGGAAGAAAAGCAATGTCCACCACTCCACGTCTTTTTCAATATACTCCCTGGCCTTCTGCCATTTCCACGCCATTACCAAACCGCTGGAAATAAAGGGGACTGCAATTAAAACCGTATTCGGCTCAAGTCCCAGCAGTAGTTCAAAACGGTGGTGTAAGGCGATACCAATTAAGGTAGCCGCAAAGATCGCCAATCCAGCCTTAAGATCCTTTTCCGGAGGCACCGAAATAAGACGCATCAAGATATCATTGGCGCCGTATCTCTTCATCTGATTGTCTAGCTGCAACAGACTTTTTCGGTACCACACCTTAAGCATCATAATCGTGCAAATCAAACAAACTAGCATAAGCGGAAAGGCTTTCGCAATGAAATCTTCAAAAGTAAGACCTGACTTGGTTGCAATCAACACCCCAATGGGGTTGCCTAAAACAGTGCCGCTGGAACCGATATTGGTGGCTAACACGGAAATAATCAAAAAAGGAGTGGGATTGACCTCAAAATAATCACATATCTCAAAGACTGCCGCGACAATAAAG
>JAHISH010000054.1 GCA_018818365.1 Candidatus Omnitrophota bacterium
AGGGGAAGTACCTTTTTCTGGTTGAAGGAAGCTCAAACAAGATTGAGATTAAACACGCAGTTGAGCAGATATACAAGGTTAAGGTTCTATCGGTCAATACTCGAATTAGCCCGGGTAAAGTCAAACGCGTACGGTATCATTACGGGAAGACTCCGGATAGGAAAAAAGCTATCGTGACGTTGCATGAAGGGCAGAAGATAGAAATTGTATAGAGAAAAGGATTTAACTTAAAATGGCAATTCGCAGCTACAACCCAACTTCGAGCGGACGGCGATGGATGACCGGGACGGATTTCTCTGAGATTACCAAGAAAACGCCTGAAAAGAAACTTCTTCGTCCGATTAAAAGAACGGGTGGCCGCAATTGTTATGGCAGGATTACCACTCGTCATGTGGGGGGCGGCCATAAGCGGATGTACCGTATTATCGACTTTAAAAGGGACCTCTTTGAAATCCCGGGAACAGTTATTGCGATCGAATATGATCCTAATCGGTCCGCAAGAATCGCTTTGTTAGAGTATCCTGATAAACAAAAACGCTACATTTTGGCACCACTAGGACTGAAGGTCGGTGACACCGTGATATCATCCAATCAAAAAGAAGTGGAAATTAAAGATGGGAATAACCTCTTGCTACGATATATCCCTTCAGGAACTTTAATGCATAATATGGAATTGAATAAGGGGCAGGGAGGACAGATTGTTCGCAGTGCCGGGACAAGTGCTCAGATTATGGCAAAAGAAGGTGACTTTGCCCATGTACGCCTTCCTTCGGGAGAGGTGCGTTTGATAAGTCTTGATTGCCATGCGACGATAGGTCAATTAGGGAATGTAGAGCATGAAGCTATTTCCGTGGGGAAAGCGGGAAGGAGCCGTTGGTTAGGAATCCGACCGACGGTACGAGGGCTTGCGATGAATCCCGTAGACCATCCTCATGGGGGTGGTGAAGGAAAATCAGGCCAGGGTAATCCTCATCCGGTCACTCCATGGGGCAAACCGACAAAAGGGTATAAAACACGTAAACCCAAGCGGTATTCAAATAAGTGCATTCTCAAACGATAAGGTAGGTATGCTATGCCACGATCTCTAAAAAAAGGCCCGTATGTGGAAGAAAAACTTTTGAAGAAAGCCGAGTACACCAGGCGTTCAGGGACTCGTTTAGCAATAAAGACATGGTCAAGGCGCTCCACGGTGATTCCCGATTTTGTCGGCTTGACCTTTGCGGTACATGATGGCAAGAAACATGTCCCGGTTTTTGTCACGGAAAATATGGTGGGACATAAATTAGGGGAATTTGCGCCGACCAGAATTTTCAGGAAGCACGGCGGTGTCAAGGCAAAGAAAGCAGCGGATAAAACATAATTACTATGATTGCACATGCACAAGCTAAATTTTTAAGAATTTCACCCACGAAGGTCCGTCAAGTAATTGATCTTATCCGCGGGAAAGATGTATCTCAGGCAAACGCGATTCTGGCGCTTACTCCTAAGCGCTCCAAGGAATTTTTGATTAAGATCCTTAATTCAGCCGTGGCGAATGCCAAGGTCAAGGGGGTAGGGTCGAATCAATTATATATCTCAAAAGCTATTTGCAATGTCGGGCCACAATGGAAGCGTTTTAAAGCTGCCGCATTCGGAAGGGCGGCTCCAATACGTAAAAGAACATCGCATATTCGAATAGAGTTAGACATTAAAAAAACATAAAGCAAAGGATACAGTATGGGACAGAAAGTCCATCCATTTGTACTAAGATTAGGTTTTATACGAAATTGGCACAGCCGTTGGTTCGCGAATTCTCCGGAATATGGTCTCTATATTAAAGAAGACTATGACGTTCGTAAACTGATCAAGAAGCGTTTTAAATTGGCAGGTGTTTCTAAGATCATTATTGAAAGGCTCACGAATAAAGTAAAAGTGACTATTTATTGTGGCAGACCCGGGATTGTAATCGGCCGGCACGGTGCTGATATAGAACGTTTACGCGAAGACCTCAACACGTTATTACAGAAAGATATTGGCGTGGACGTAAAAGAAGTTGATCCTATTGCAAAAGATGCGCAGCTTATTTCTGAGAATGTCGCGAACCAGTTAGAGAAACGTATTGCATTCCGACGTGCGGTGAAACGTGCCATGGAACAGTCGATGAACGCCGGCGTAAAAGGAATCAGGGTATGTTGCGCAGGACGGTTAAATGGCGCAGAGATGTCGCGTACTGAAACGTATAAACTGGGGAAGGTCCCCTTGCAGACGTTGCGTGCGGATATCGAGTATGGCTTTTCTGAGGCTTTAACGACCTATGGCCTTATTGGCGTAAAGGTATGGGTATATCACGGAGATATCCTTTCCCGAAATTCAATTCCTTTAACGGAAGCAAAGATCACCCACACGCCTAAAGCTAAATTAACACCCGCTTCATAAAAGGAGATCAACTACTACTATGCCATTAATGCCCAAGAGGGTAAAATATAGGAAGTTGCAAAAAGGGAACCGTCGCGGTATTGCAACGACAGGTGCGCAACTTGCTTTTGGGGAATTCGGAATAAAGACCTTGGAGAATGGATGGTTGAAGAATACGCAGATTGAAGCAGTACGAGTTATCTTGGCCCGCCAGTTACATAAGGGGGGGAAACTTTGGATTCGCGTCTTTCCGGATAAGTCCATTACCAAAAAGCCTGCCGAAGTCCGCATGGGAAAAGGGAAAGGGGACCTTGACCATTGGGTTGCGGTAATCAAGCGAGGCCGGGTATTATTTGAACTCGGCGGAGTTCCGGAAGAGTATGCCCGTCAGTGTTTTCGTTTGGCAGCGTATAAATTGCATTTCCGCACAAAGTTCATCACCCGTATCCATAAATAAGGAAACGCTATGAAGATGAAAGAATTGATCGCATTAGGCAATGAAGAATTGATCGCAAAAGAAAAGAGTATGCGCGAAGAACTTTCAAAACTGTCGATGCAGCGTTATCAGGGACGCGTGGAAAAACCGCATATGTTCTCTTTATTAAAACGCGACTTGGCACGTATTCAAACTATCCGTAATCAGAAAGGCTTATAACACCATGGGGAAGATGAAACTGCTTCAAGGAGTCGTTACCAGCACAAAGATGCAAAAGACTATTGTAGTAAGAGTTTTACGTCTGAGTAAGCATCCTAAGTATGGTAAAATTACCAAGAGTTATTGTACGTTCAAAGTGCATGATGAAAAACAGGCGGCAAAAGAGGGAGACAAGGTAGCAATTATCGAAACAAGGCCGCTTTCCAAGGATAAACGTTATCGATTAGTGAAAATCGTGAAGCATCTTTCC
>JAHISH010000055.1 GCA_018818365.1 Candidatus Omnitrophota bacterium
AGTGTGGCATCAAGAGAAAAGAAGGATATCTCTACTTCGTGGACAAGAAGGGGGATGTGTCTTGTGCCAAGATGAAGAGAGGCGGCAAAAAGAAGAAGAAGAAGAGATAAAGTCGTAGCATAAAGCCCCTGTAAACTATTTTCTATGTTTCTTTTACAGGGGCTTTCTTTAATCCCTCCTGTTTTTTATATGGAAGACTCAATTATCATCCGTGGTGCGCGCGAACATAATCTTAAGGATATAAACCTTACGCTCCCCCGGAATAAGTTGATTGTGGTAACCGGGCTTTCCGGTTCAGGGAAGTCTAGCCTTGCGTTTGATACCCTATATGCGGAAGGGCAACGCCGTTTTGTCGAAAGCCTCTCCAGTTACGCCCGCCAGTTCTTAGAGCAGCTGCAGAAACCGGATGTGGATTCGATAACCGGCCTATCTCCGACGATTGCGATTGAACAAAGGTCCGCAGGGGGGAATCCGCGATCGACGGTGGCCACCCAGACCGAGATCTACGATTACCTGCGTCTACTCTTTGCGCGTATCGGCACGGTTTTTTGTCATCAATGCCAAGCGCCTATTACGCGCCAGACTTCGCAGGAGATTATCGAACGCCTGCTTGCGTTTCCACCAGGCACCGCGATACAGATCTTAGCGCCTTTGGTCCGCGGTAAGAAAGGGGAATACCGCGATATCTTTACGCAGATACAGAAAGCCGGTTTTATACGCTGTCGCGTTGACGGCGTAATCCACGAACTCCCCGCTAAGATACGCCTTGAAAAATATAAGATTCATCACATTGAAGTGGTCGTTGACAGGTTGGTGGTTAATTCCGGAATAAAGAACAGGCTTTCGGATTCTGTTGAAACCGCTTTAAAAGTTGGGAAGGGAATTGTCATTGTCGCTTCAAGCTCCACGCTTCAGGCTTCAGGCAAGAACGAGAAAGCTTGCGGCATGCAGCATGCAGCCTGCAGCGAGCTCATTTTTAGCGAAGAATACGCCTGTAACCGCTGCGGCATCAGTTACGCGGAGGTGGAACCGCGCATCTTTTCATTTAATTCTCCGTACGGCGCCTGTCCCGAATGTAACGGCCTCGGCATGAAACTGGAATTTGATCCGGATCTGGTTGTTCCCGATAAAAACAAGTCTATCAATGAAGGAGCCATTGCTCCTTGGAAGCGGGGCGGGCGGGGATATATCCTTTATTACCGTTGGCTGATACGCGGACTTTCGCGGGGAATGCGTTTTGATTTAGATACGCCTTTTAAACGATTGTCTACGAAGGTACAGAGAGCGATCCTTTTTGGGACAGTCGAAGAGGTCGCAGGTAAACCCTTTGAAGGAGTCATCCCGCATCTGGAACGTTTATTTCGCGATTCAGAGAGCGATTATTTGAAAGAAGAGATATCGCGTTTTATGGCAAGCCTTGATTGTCCGTTATGCAAAGGAGCGCGCCTTAAGAAAGAGAGCCTCTCCGTAAAGATTAGCCATAAGAATATCTGGGAGATAACCCAGATGTCTATTAATGAAGCGTATGCATTCTTTAGCGCAGTATCCCTTTCAGAACGGCAGCAATTGATTGCCAGGCAGGTCTTAAAGGAGATCACGCAGAAACTCCGTTTTTGTATCGATGTGGGGTTGGGGTATCTTACTCTGAATAGAAAGAGCAATACTCTTTCAGGCGGAGAGGCACAGAGGATCCGTTTGGCCACGCAGGTGGGGTCCGGGTTAGTTGGTGTTTTATACGTGTTGGATGAGCCTAGCATCGGGCTTCATCAGCGCGATAATAACAAATTACTGGCGACATTGAAGGCATTAAGGGATTTAGGAAATACCATTGTGGTGGTAGAGCATGACGAGTATACCATCCGTGCCGCCGATTATGTGGTAGATTTAGGCCCGGGCGCAGGTAGGCATGGGGGTGCGTTGGTCTTTGCGGGGCCCCAGGAGGAATTATATAAAAGCAAGACTTCTCTTACCGCGGCGTATCTGAAGGGGGCTATGCAAATTCAAACTCCTTTGGGAAGAAGGCCTTGGAAGGAAAAGAAATACTTGGAGATTAAAGGGGCGAAGGAACATAATCTTAAAAGTATCGATGTCAAAATCCCTTTAGGGGTATTTATGTGTGTGACCGGAGTCTCGGGGTCGGGAAAATCAACCTTGGTTGATGAGATCTTATACCGGGACTTAGCCCAGAGACTATATCGTGCAAAGGATAAACCCGGATCTCATACGACGATCACCGGAGTAGAACATATCGATAAGGTCATTGTGGTCGATCAATCTTGCATCGGCAGGACGCCGCGTTCGAATCCCGCGACCTATACCGGTGTATACAGTGATATAAGGGATTTCTTCAGTAAACTTCCGGATGCGCGCGTGCGCGGGTATAAGCCGGGGAGATTTTCATTTAACGTCAAGGGTGGGCGTTGTGAAGCCTGCCGCGGGGATGGGATAAAAAAGATCGAAATGCATTTTCTCCCTGATGTGTATGTGAAATGTGATGTCTGTAAGGGGTTACGTTTTAATGACGCGACTCTGGAAGTCAAATATAAGGGAAAGTCTATTGCGCAGGTTCTTGAGATGACCGTAGAGGAAGCGCGGGAACTTTTCGGGAATATCCCCCGTATCACTAATATTTTTACCTATCTTTTTGAGGTGGGGTTAGGGTACATACAACTGGGGCAGTCAGCGACTACCCTTTCCGGCGGGGAGGCGCAGCGCGTCAAACTTGCCGGTGAACTAAGTAAAAGGGCGACAGGAAAGACACTCTATATTCTCGATGAGCCCACGACGGGACTTCATTTCGCGGATGTTGCTAAATTGCTTTCGGTGCTGCAACGGCTGGTCGATAAAGGTAATACGGTGTTAGTCATTGAACATAATCTAGAAGTGATTAAATGCGCAGATTACATCGTTGACTTAGGTCCGGAGGGAGGCGATAAAGGAGGGGAATTAGTGGCAGCGTGTGCTCCTGAAGAATTGATCAAGATGCGCCGCTCTTATACCGGGCAATTCTTGAAGAAAGTATTGAATGCGTAAGTCCCCAGTGGTATAGTTGAGCGTATGACGATATCAAAATTTTCATTCGGTAACTTTTTGGTTTACGCGGCATACATTCTCTTCGCGATAGGTATTCTTGGCGCGCCAATCGGTGCTTTTGCCCAAGAGGCATCTAAAGAAGATGAGGCGCTCTTTGTCGCAAAAAAAGCATTTGATGACGGTTTCTACGAAGTGAGTATCGGGCTGCTGGACCGTTTCTTGAAAAATTATCCCACTTCAGAGAAGTTAGCCAATGCGGAACTGCTTATCGGCCGGTGTTTTTTTCAGCAAGGCAAATACCTTCAGGCTCTTCAGCGTTTCGAAAGCCTCTTGAAACTTCCTGCGGCGCGGTCCTCTTACGATGCGCTTTTTTATTGGATGGGGGAAGTCCATTTTAAAGGGAACAGTTTTAATAAAGCCAGGGAATATTATCTGCGGATCATGCGCGAGATGCCGCACTCTACGTATGTGCCTGCTGCCTACTATTCTTTGGGGTGGTGTTATTTCCAGGAGAATAAATTCAAAGATGCCAAGGAATACTTTACGGTTGTCGAAGAAAAATACCCGGCATCGCCGCAGGCGATGGATGCGTCTTTTAAAATAATAGAATCTCTCTATAACCTGAAAGAGTACGCTGCGTTAAAGGAGAAGGTTTCGGGATATCTTCTCCAAGGCAATAAAGATTCCTCCAGTACCGCGTATCTTACTTTTTATCTGGCAGAGGCTCAGTTTTATTCCGATAATTTCGATGAGGCAATCATCCATTATACCAACGCCATAAGCTATACGTATGATGAGAAGATAAAGGCACTTTCGCAATCAGGGGTTATTTGGTCGTATCTTAAGTTGAAGCGTTATCAAGAAGCAGAGGATGCGTTATCGCACATAAAGATAGAAAGCTTGGAAGAGAAGAGTCAAGATTCCTTGATGCTTGCGAAGGCCTTAATTATGGTAGAGACTAATCGAACCAATGAAGCCAAGAATATCTACGATTCGTTAATCCATTCGACTGCTGATCAAGGAGTGTTGTTACAGGCGTACCTTGGCAAAGCCGACGCATTATATAACCTTAGTTCCTATGCACAGGCCGTCTCGACGTATCAGGAGGCGTTGACGAAGACAAAAGAGGATACCTCTTCTGAATTCATCGAGAAGTTACATTACGGGCTCAGTTGGGCACTTTTAAAGCAAGGGGAATTCAAAGAGGCAATTAAGGAATTCCAGAAGATTGCCAAAGATAGCGAGGATAAGATCGTAAAGACGAGCGCGCTCTGTCAGATAGGGGATGCCTATCAAGATTCTGGGGAGTACGCATCCGCACAGAAAACGTATGATAAAATCATTAACGAGTATCCTGACAGCCTCTATAGCGATTATGTGCAATATCAATTGGGTATGCTTTTCTTAAAGACATTCAACTATGATGGCGCAATTATGGCTTTTGGGACGCTCAAAAAGAATTTTCCCGAATCAAAACTTGCAGATGATGCCACCTATGCATTAGGATTGACCTATTTCCAGAGCCAGGATTACCGCGCCGCCAGGGATGTGTTAGAGAGTTTCCGGAAGTTATATCAAAGCCCTCTTGCGGCGCAGACCTTATATCTTTTAGGAGCAAGTCTTTATAACCTGGGCGAATACGATTCCGCTATTGAGGTCTTCAAAGATATTATTCCACGACTTTTCTGAATCCACGTTATCGAAATTGATGCTGAAATTTCCATCATAAGTCCTTAATATATCCATCAGGGCTATTATCTCCGTCCCTGGACCACCACCTAGACTGATTGCCTTTAAATGTTGCTGACTGGAGATATCCTGTCTGAGTGACTGGCTTAGGGCTAAGTCTATTTGTTTAATTTGCGCA
>JAHISH010000008.1 GCA_018818365.1 Candidatus Omnitrophota bacterium
CCCCCTTCACGCCAAAGAAAAAGTTACGCTTATTGAAGCCGCAGATAAGGCCCTCTACCGCGCCAAAGAAGCCGGAAGAAACCGGGTTGAAATAGCCACGGCGGAAGAATAATTGCTAATCTTTAAAAGATTCCCTAAAGATGCACTTTAATTCGCAACGATCACAGAAATTTACTTCTGTTTTCCTCGGTATCGCGGCGGCTTTGATAGCCGTTGAACTCTGCGTGCGGCTGGCGGGGGGGATCTTTCTTTCTCTTCAAGAATATAGCAATAGAAGTGCGATCCGCCAAAAAGGGACATATCGTATTATGTGTCTGGGAGAGTCGATGACTGCCATCGGAGGTAAAGAGGCGTATCCGGCACAGTTAGAGAGGATTCTCAACGCACGGTATCCCAGTGTCAAGTTTACGGTGATTAATAAGGGGTTGGTGGGTGCGGATAGCAACACAATTCTTGACCATGTAGAAGAATATCTTAACCGGTATACGCCTGATTTAGTTACGGTAATGATGGGAGTAAACGAATGGGGAGTAAAATACTATGAACCGATCGCAGAGAGGAGCAGCTTCATCTTTAATACGTTTCGTTCCTATCGTCTCTTGCGGCTTATCGGGGAGCGTATTATGCGCACCTTATTCCCAACCGAAAAAGTTGATTCTTTTGCAGCGCCGGTGCGGCAGACTGCGGCATTCTTTATACTTCCCAGAGAATGTTTTGCGCAAGGAACAAGTGATGGTGCGCAGGCACAGCTTGCGTTAGGGCGGCGATATGTAAAAGAACAGCGTTACTTCGAAGCATTACCCATTTTTGAAAAAGCAGCCGCATTAGCTCCGAGGGATGGTTTACCATTGGTGGAGTTAGGGAAATTACTATTCTATAATCTTGGGCAGCAAGAAAGAGGCCAGGAGGTCTTGCGTAACGCAATTCGGTTGCATTGCGACTTCTTGGATGATTATCTGCATCTTGGTCAATTTTACCAGAACCAAAATGAGCTCAAGAAGGCAGAAAGGATTTTTGTGGAATGTACCCAACTTTGCCCGGGGGTGAATTCCTATTTTAAACTACAGCAATTTTATCAGTCAGCATACATGCCGGTAAAGGCAGAGGATACGATTAAGAAGACTATCGAGCTATTTCCTGACAATGCCACCGCGTTCATAGAGCTCTCGATATTGTATACGCAGAACTATATTTTTTCAAATATTCCCTTTGAGACGATAGAGAGGTTATTGCAGAGAGCGATAGAACTTGACCCTGTATCTCCCCGGCCATATATCCAGTTAACGTGGTTTTATGTAAAGCAAGAGAAGCCTGCGCAGGCAGTGGAGATTCTCAAAAAAGGGATTTTAGTCCTACCTGAAAGCGTGGATCTGCACGGTGCCCTTGCGATCCTCTATGAAAAGTTGGGGGATTTTGTTTCTGCGGATGCGCTGCGCAAGAAAGCAGCTCTGCTGCAACATAAAGTATATCCCATTAAGGCAATCCGTAATTTCCGGAGGTTAAAGAAAATCCTGGATACTCGTCAGATCCCTTTGGTCTGCGTACAGTATCCTTTGCGGTCAACGGATTTGTTGAAGGAAATCTTTGCGCAAGACAATACCGTTATTTTGGTGGATAACCAGAAGTTATTTCAAAAGGCCGTAAGAAAAGACGGTTATGAGGCGTATTTCATTGATATGTTTGCCGGTGATTTCGGGCATTGTAACGAGAAAGGGAATCGGCTTTTAGCGGAACATACTGCACAGGTGCTTCTTAAAAAGATCTTTGGGCAATAAAGATTGTCGTGGTTACCGCTTAAGGCGCAATTCGTTGAGCGCTTGCACGAATTTCTGGTAGTTTTCAGGCTTGCCTAAGTATTTATCCGCTCCCGCACCGAGGCTTTTTTCCTGCAGACCGGCAAATCCGGAGTATGAGTAGACGATAATCGGGATATTTTGTAGAAAAGGATTTTCTTTTATCTCTTTGATAAAGGTTTCCCCGTCTTTCTGCTCGCGCATATATTCCATCAGAATGAAATCGGGCTTCTTATCTTTTGCCTTATTCTGCATCGCCAGGACGCTTTCCACATTAATCACGGTAAACCGCTCACGCGTCAACGCGGTGATAATGCCCCGGACGCGGGGGCTTTCAATATAATCAAAGAGGAAGACTACTGGGTTAGAGGTGGCAGCCAGTATCTTTTCTATTTCGGCGAGTAATTGTTTTGCCTCGAACGGTTTGGGAAGGAATCCGTCCGCAGCCATGTCCTTAAAGAGTGCGCGGAAGTGATCTTTGCCGGTAAGGATCAGTACGGGAAAGCGGGGACGTCCGTCGGTCGTAGTAATATGGCGATAGAACTCGAAGCCGTCCATTCTGGGCATGCCTACGTCAAGGATGATAATACTGGGAGACATCTTCTTGAGTTTCTCTAATGCTTCCACTCCGTCATAGGCAACCACGACACTGTATCCGTTGGCCTCAAGGCGTAACTTCAGTAGGTCAGTAAGGTCTTTATCGTCGTCTATAAGAAGTATCACGGGTGAATCCATAGGGACCCTTTCTTAAAAAACATGGTGCGTGGTGCGGAGAGAGGGAGTTTAAGACTCTTGTCTACAAGTCGGTCGAAATCCCGACTCCGTCTATAAATGATTGTTTCGGGAGAACCCGAATTGTCAACTCCCTCTATAATATTTATGCGGAGAGAGGGAGTTTGAGACTTTTGTCTACAAGTCGGTCGAAATCCCGACTCCGGCTATAAATGATTGTTTCGGGAGAACCCGAATTGTCAACTCCCTCTATAATATTTATGCGGAGAGAGGGAGTTGAACCCTCATGTCTTGCGACACTGGCTTCTGAGACCAGCGCGTCTGCCATTCCGCCATCTCCGCGAAATTCAAACCAAGTATAGCCCACGCGTCCATATCTGTCAAATATAAATGTACTCTGCCTGTTTGGTCTCGATACTCTTAGTTTCTTGCCTTGTTTTTCGCAGGGACGTTTGTCCGCCCCCGCGTGGCGGACTGCAC
>JAHISH010000056.1 GCA_018818365.1 Candidatus Omnitrophota bacterium
AAGCTCGTTTAATGCCGTATTATATAGAAAGGGCGAGCCTTTAACACCCGCCTCATTTAAAACCGCTTGTAATTGTCCTTGCGCTAACGCATGCTTGCCTTCTTCGCGTAAGCGGCGAGCACGTGTAAGAACCTCAACAAAATTAAATGATTGCGTATCCATCTTCCTCTTTATCTAACCACACTCATCAACATTTCAAATGCCTTTTGTGCCATAATAGAATATCCTTCACTATTGGGGTGTCCGTCAGTAATAAAATACTTCCCAATCTCCGGTAAACGTCTAAACTCGATTTCATTATCCACTAAAGGGATACTGTGTTTCTCTGCGGATTCTCTTATTATCCGATTCACATTCCCGTAACGGGGATTCCTTGGATAGGTCTGGAGGACAAGCCGTGCTCCCTCTCGGCGTGTTAAGATTACAAGTTCCTGTAAATTACGCTCCAAGTTTCTTTCGACCTCCTCCCGGCTAATGATAAAAGGAATCCCAGGGTTACGAAAGACCTTATCCGAAGGAATCTTCTTCATAAGTCTCTTCGCCTCATTCCGGAGGTCGGGATCATCAAGATAAATCCGATACAGGTGCTCAAAAAGCTCCTTGCGACGAGAAGAATACGGGCGAAGCGATATAAACTTTTCAAAACAATCCAAAGCCTTGGAGAACTCTTCCGTCGCTGCATATAACTGGCCGAGAAAAAGATACGTATGCGCATAGGTGGGATTATCTGAGATTACCTTCCGGAACAATTGCCTGGCACGTTCAAGCTCTCCTTGTAAAAAGAAAGAATAGGCGATTTGAATCTCGCTATTCTGCTCGTCCATCTCTTCTTTGACGATATTGTTTCGCGTAAGATAGGTAGTAAGAATCAGTTTTTGAATACTTTCTTGAACAAAACGAAAGACTTTGTAGATACGCAAGCGGAAAATAAGGTTTGAAAAGGAAGAAAAGCATGTCTGTCTGCCTTGGCCGGCGGAAACAATCTCGGAGAATCCTGGATTACTGATATCGTTAGAACCTACCAGAAGAAACACAATATCCGGATTATATTTCTTAAGATACCCTGAGAAACGCCTCAACAATTCTGCGGAGCTGCAACCTGGAATCCCACAGTTATAGATCACATAGAGATCTTTCGCGTTGACTTTACAGAGTGCTTGCAACTGTGCGGGATATGAATTCCCGAAAGGCGCACCGAACCCAAAGGTAAAAGAATCTCCCACACAAAGAACCCTGCGCGCGGCACCGATATCTCCTGAGCGATCAGATAACAACTGGTCTTCCGCAGTAATCCGATTATCTTCTTGGAGTGATTGTGCGCCTTTCTGCCACCACCCATAGTAAACCCAACCTCCCGCGCGAAGCAACAACTCGGTTCCTACCATAAATAAAACCATCCCGAAAATAAGAAATGCTATTTTCTGCGTAACACTGGTCTTAATCATCCTTCACCAACTCTTCTTCAGACACTGCGCCAGTAATACACCGCTGATTGCACACCTCAATGCAACTATTCTCTTTGCTCTTCTGGCGATATCGCTGCATCCCGCTCCCATTCCAAATCTCAACAAGCGAAGAAGAATAGATATCTCCTACTTCTGTTTTACATAAGCAATGTGGCCGTACCTTCCCCCCCGGGTCAATAAACAAATGCTGCCAGGGTATATGGCAGGCAAAAGTCTGCCGGCATTCCGGTTGCGAAGCACATGACGCTGGTCCAAAACGAGGAAGCCATGCATTCAAAGTGATACCATAAGACGCTGCCTTACGCGACACGACAGGAATAACCGCCTCAAGATCCTGGGCAGCCGCAGCATCGTGATGGAAAAAGATATTCTCCGCATCAAAAACGCCGTCGATCGAATTTATCGTCAAAAGCTCAAAACCATATTCTCTGGTAAAATCAAGAGCGCGTTCTATCTCCCTGTAATTCGACTTCATTACGGTCATATTGATCCCCGTAACAAACTTGGCTTCTTGATCAAGCCCCGCGTTATATTCCCGTTTATAACGATTAATCCTTTCTATGCTCGCCACGAGGTCTTCAAACCGGGCATTTTTCCTGATATATTCGTACGTCTTTTTCGTGAATCCGTCTATCGAATAGCTGAGCATCGTATTGCTGTTTACCAAACGCCGCGCCCATTTCTCATCAATAAGAATACCGCTGGTAAAAATCGCCTGTTTTAAATATGGATACTCTGCCGCTTCGCTATAGAGCCTCTCGAAATCCTTACAAAGGAAAACCTCCCCCCCTAACCACATGATATAGCGCAGATACGGAAAAAGACCCCGCACCTCTTCCACCGTCTTCTCGGGAAGGTCCCACGGGGTCTCCCGGACCTTGCACATGATACACTCCAGATTACAGCGCGTAGTCAAAGTAACACCCAACCTTCTCGGATAAGAGGAAAGGATCTCCTTGTTTTCGGTAATCTCAATTTCATTGAGGACCTTGTTATAGAGGCATGGCTCATCCGCACAAGGAATTTGCGCAAGAAGCTGCGTAAACGCATACAACGCCTCATCCTTCTTTCCTTCATGACGGATCTGCCGGAAATCTTTTATACTTTTATGAAAATCAGTGTTTTGTAGTTGCTCCATACTTTGTTTCTTATGCGTTCTTCTACTATTTTAATTCCAACCCCAGCTGGCTTTTTTCAATAATCCCGCAGGGGCAACGTTTTTCGCAAAGATCATCATTCTCTTTTGCAATGATCTTTTTTCGATACTCTTGCATCAGGGAATTATTCCAGATCTCCCCCAAGTAATGCGTGTTTAAATCCCACTCCACATCTTCAAAATAGGGAGAGACAAATGGTTCTCCTCCCTGCCAGAAAATACGTTCCAAATAAGGCAGAAAAGTGAAGATTTCTTCAACGGTCT
>JAHISH010000057.1 GCA_018818365.1 Candidatus Omnitrophota bacterium
GGGGTCACGTGTCATCTGGCGCACCGCTTTGATGCGACGTATCAGATGCTGCGGGGGATCGACTTTGTCAAAGACTTAGGCGCTAAACCGACGGAATTATTAAAGAATATTTATGTGGACACAAGCGGCGATACGCGTAAGGCTAATTTTCAGGCGGCGCTGGAGTTAGTGGGGCCAGATCATATTTTGTGGGGAAGCGACTGGCCGGCGAAGAAAGATGTTGTGACTAGTATCGATGCCGTAAAGAATCTGGAAATAGCCGCGCAGGATAAAGAAAGTATCCTCGGTAATAATTTAATGAAGCTGTTTGCTCTTTAAGATATGTGGGTTTGTCTTGGTCTGTTTCTCGCAGGGACGCTTGCCCGCCCCAGCGTGGCGGGCTGTGCTCGGGTTTCGGCCTCGCTCCCCTCCAAAGTTCTTTGGTGGGACCATGCCCGCTCGGCCTGCAAACGCCCTGCTCGAAATCAGTCCAAGCCTCCCCACAAAGGTTGAACAGCATCCTTATCGCACCTAATTATGCTTCGTTAGAAGCGAAACAGATATTGACTATTCGAAAGGGAAAAAATAGTGTCTTCATATAAAATAGGATTGGTTCCCGAAAAATATACGACCGATAAGAATAACCCTTTTAATATCATTGTAAAAGTTAGTGGAGGCGGTTCGGTAGTTAATGCAAAGCTTACCGCTTATTCTGATCTCAATGTTATGTTAGCAAAATATGAGGAGAACAAGAGAGAGGACAGTTATAATTATGTGGCGGATCAATTTTTCTTTGGTCTCTCTACTGCTAGTTTTAAGAAGAGGGAAGGATTTGATCAATTTCCGACCCCTGCTTTAAGATGTGAATTTGGACATGATTATGATATAGCAAGATTAAGAGTAAAGGCTTTTAGTGTCGGAGACCACATTGTAACTTTCGTTTTTTCGCATACTCCTGATGGGATTAATTGGTATTCTGATAGGCTGGAATTTAAGTTTCATGTAAATACTGTAATGGAGAGATGGGGTTTGAGTATTGCGTTATGTGGATTATTGATTTCACTTCTAGGTTTTATATTTAGACAAGAAGTAATTAACTTGATAAGGTTTATATTTTAGTTATTCAAAAACCAAAGCTGGTAAAGGAGAGGCTCATGCAGATGCAAAAGGAAGTACATTTAACAGGAAAAGATTTAACCGTAATGGTGCAGCTTCGGCCGCAGGATGTGGGCAAATACGCGATTGTCCCGGGGCCTAAGGATAGATTGGAAACGCTTCTAAAAAAACTGGAGAATCCGGTGCGCAACTTTTCATTTATGGAATACACCATGTACACCGGCACCTTCCAGGGGATCAAGGTGACTGCGATAAACGGAGGAAGATTCTCGACGGATACCTCTATTACTACTGAAGTTATGTGCAATGCCCAGATTCAGAATATTATCCGCATCGGCACCTGCGGGGCAATGGATGAGAATATTAAGGTTGGAGATCTGGTCGTAGTAGAGAAGGTTATCCGAGGGGATGGGGTGACCCCTTACTATGTGGATAAAGATTTCCAGACGCAAGCGGATAAGAAGATTACCGATACGCTCTTTGAGGTTGCCAAAGGTATGGGTATCGCGATTCATCGTGGCACTGTTTGGACTACTGATGCGCTCCTGCGTGAGACGCGCGAACTTGTAGAAGCAAAGCGTAAAGAGGGAGCGATTGCAGTAGATATGGTCTCTTCGACACTGTTGACGATTGCGCAGACCTATAAGATAAAAGCCGGCTCAATTTTGGCGGTAAGCGATAACGTTATTACCGGCGAGATGGGCTTTATGAATCCGTTGTATTACATGGCAGAATCAAAGCTGATTGAGATTGCGCTAGAGACGGTAAAACGATTAGACAAATAGGGACGGTTCTGAACCCAAGATAAGAAGTGTCCCCTAGTAAAAAAGGGGGGACAGTTTTGAGCACGAGCTCAGAACCGTCCCTAAGCGCAGATGAAGTTTTCGAGGTTGTTTTGGCCCATATACTATAAGAAGGATATTATTTATATCCTTGACGAAACTCGCCTGCCTGCCCAGGTGACCTATCTTAAGGCAAAAAATTACCAGGAGGCGTGCAAGGCGATCAAAGATATGAAGACGCGAGCTGTCGGCCAGGTAATTTTGGTGATGTATATTTTCTTGCAGCTTGTTAGGAAGAATCAGGGCAAAAAAAATCTTTTGCCGCTTTTAAGAAAGGTTGCAAAGACAATCAGTGCGACTCGTCCAACATTATCATTCCGCTATTTAACTGATATGGTCCTGGGATGGGAAAAACAAAGGTTGCCGCTAGAGAAGTGTATCGTTCGATTCCTCGAGACATTGAAGAATAAGAGAATCCTGCAGGCAGAGACTGCAAGTAAGCTCTTTAAAAATGGCGATTGCATCTTAACGCACTGTAATGTAAGCGGCCTGCTTCCCTTGATCGCAGAGTTCTGTCGACAGGATAAGAAAAAGATCAGTTTCTTTGTCACCGAGACCAGGCCTTATCTGCAGGGTTCGCGCCTGACCGCGTGGGAATTACAGGAAGCGGGTGTTCCTTGTACGATAATCGCTGATAATATGGTGGCCCAGGTGATGGAGGAGAAGAAAGTCTCTAAAACCATTGTCGGCGCAGACCACTTGGCAAGAAACGGGGACATCGCCAACAAGATCGGCACGTATCAGATTGCGCTCTTAAGCAAGCATTTCAATATTCCTTTCTATGTCCTTTGTCCTCCGCCATCGCAGGCGCGCACCGGCAACGATATCCGCATAGAGATCCGTCCTGATAAGGAGTTGTTGGAGTTCCAAGGAGTACGCATTGCGCCAAAAGGCGCACAAGGGTATTACCCCGCATTTGATGTGACGCCGCATACGTTAATTACGCGGCATATCCCTTTGGAGATATCCCGATGATATTCGGAAGAGAAAAGATTTTAAAAGACGAAATTATTGTAGTCGGAAGAAAGTTGTATGACTTGCGACTGGTGGTCGCGCGTTCAGGAAATTTAAGCTGCCGCATAGACGATAAGATGATCTTAGTAACGGGAACGGGCACTAGTCTAGGCAGCCTTACTCACGATGATATTATCAAAGTAGATATAAGCCAGGAGAAGATCGAAAACCCTCGTTTGACTTCGGAGTTCCCGTTACACCATCTTATCTATAAGAAATTTCCGCATAAGGCAATCATCCACTGTCATCCGCCGCTGGTGAATGCCTACTTTGCGGTATATTCTGATTTGAAGGCGCTTACCTTTGAAACAAAACTCTGCCTTGGAGAGGTTCCGGTCGTCGCACAAGAGACCCCATCGATTAGCAAACCGGAGTTGGTGGTTGATTCCTTAAAGAGCAACAATATCGTGGTGATAAAGAATCACGGCGTAGTCTCCGTCGGAGAGAAATTCTCGGAAGCGCTCTATACTTTGGAGATGCTGGAAGAGGCAGTCAAGACAATTGCGGTTGCCAGGATCTTTAAAAGAGACATCGCGGACCCTCTTGATAAAGAAGTGCGCGAAGCCTTAAGCGGTGACCAAGTCTTCCTGATGTTTTCCCCGGCGCATATTCAAGCTATTGTAGAATTAGTAAATAAGGATTCCTTTATCGCGCAAAAAGGGCAAGAATTAGATTTGACGCTTAAGCTTGCCATCAAGATGGACGGGTTAGGGAAAGCCTATAAATTCAATTTTGAGAAGGGAAGAATAGTGAAGCTGGATCTTGATGACGATGCGCCTTTTATCATCTCCGCGCCCTATGAGGCCTGGGAGTTAGTCTTTGCCGGAAAACTGGACCCTTTTGTGGCGACGATGCAGGGGAAGATGAAATTGAAAGGGGAATTAGGAAAGCTATCGAAATGGTATGTTCCTTTTAGCCGGCTTTTTGAATTATTCCGTCAGGTGCCTTTTAAATGAACACCGCACTTCTTATTAACGGTCAGTTAAAACAAACAAAACAGAAGAAGAAAGTGATTAATCCTTCGACGCAAGAAGCCTTTGCCGAAGTCTGTTGGGCAGAGGAAGCTGAAATCGAAGAGGTGATTATTGCTGCGCGCGCTGCCGTTACCTCCGGCGTATGGCGAAACCTTTCTTTTGACGCGCGCAAAGAATGCCTGTTGAAAATATCCGAAGGAATCCTTGCGCATGCTGCAGAGCTGGCGCAATTAGAGACTGCCAATACCGGAAAGCCGATAAAGGAAACCACCTTTATGGATATCCCGTCGGCATCAAAGACCTTTGCGTACTTTGCCGAGCATGCGCAGGAGTACTTGCAAAAAGATCGTCTGCAACTAACGGAGCCTGCGCAGGCAAGCATTAACTTCCAAGCCCACGGGGTAGCGGTCCTGATTGTTCCCTGGAATTATCCGCTCTTAATTGCCTCTTGGAAATTAAGCCAGGCCTTGGCTGCGGGCAATACCGTAATCCTTAAGCCCTCAAGCCTTACTCCACTTACGGCATTGGCGCTAGGCCAGATCATTCATGATGCCGGCTTGCCGGAAGGGGTGGTCAATATCATCAATGCAGACGCTGAGATGTTCGGTTTACGTGTTTGCAGCGATCCGCGCGTTGATATGATCTCATTTACCGGCAGTAACGAAGTGGGCAAGAAGATATTTGGATATTCTTCCGCGCATCCTAAGAAGATGCTCATGGAATTGGGAGGAAAATCCGCAAGTATTATCCTAGAGGATACGGATGTAGAATTGGCGGTTAACGCTTCTTTATGCTCGATTTTTCTGAATCAGGGGCAGATGTGCACGGCAATGTCACGCATCCTGGTGCATAAGAAACTTTACGAAACATTCCTGAAAGAGTTTTCACAAAAGGCCGGCCGCATAAAGATCGGCCCCGGCGATGATTACCAGACTCAAATGGGGCCGCTTATTTCCGAGAAACAACGCGCCCAGGTGATCTGTTATGTAGCGCAGGCAGTTAATCAGGGTGCGAAATTAATCCACGGAGGCAAAATCCCCGAAGGAGAGCAGTTTAAGAAAGGGTTCTTTTTTGAGCCGACGGTCTTGGGGAATGTTTCTGAAAAAATGGGGATCTTTCACGAAGAAGTATTTGGACCGGTGGCATGCGTCAGTAGCTTTTCCGACGAGAAAGAAGCGATCGCGTTAGCAAATGCCACCCGTTACGGACTGGCCGCTTCTATCTGGAGCAGTGATAGCAACCGCGCCGAAAGGCTCGCCCAGGAACTTGACGCGGGGATTGTCTGGATTAATACCTATGGCATGTTTTATAATGAGGTGCCCTATGGCGGGTGTAAGGCAAGCGGCTTTGGCAGAGAATTAGGCAGAGAAGGGTTGTTGGAGTATGGACAGAGCAGGAGTATTGTCGTTGACCGCACCGAGGGCGCAAAGCCTTTAGTGAATTATTGGTATGGATTCTAAGAATGAATAGGGGGTTACTATGGAATGGGGGATGAAGAACCGTTTACAGCAGCTTATGGGACCGGACGGAAAATGTTTTTTTATGCCTATAGATCATGGGTATTTTCAGGGGCCGACTTCAGGTTTAGAGAAGCCGGGAGAGACTATTAAGCCGATTATTTCTTTTTGCGACGCGCTCTTTGTCACCCGCGGGGTTTTGCGCGCGGCAATTCCTACGGATTTGGGGAAACCGATTATCCTTCGCGTCTCAGGCGGAACCAGCATGGCGGGTAAGGATCTTGCAAATGAGATTTTGACTACTTCTGTTGAAGAGGTAATCCGCCTCAATGCCTCTGCCGTAGGGATCTCGGTCTTTGTCGGCAGCGACTATGAAAAAGAGACCTTGGGGAATCTTTCGCGTATGGTCAATGAGTGTGAACGCTACGGGATTCCGGTTATGGCCGTAACTGCCGTGGGCCGTGAGTTAGATAAAAGAGATGCGCGGTATCTGTCCTTAGCCTGCCGCATCTGCGCGGAGCTTGGGGCGCGGGTGGTTAAGACCTACTGGTGTGATAAGGATTTTGATAAGGTCGTAAAAGGCTGTCCGGTTCCGGTAGTAATGGCAGGCGGCCCTAAGTGCGAGAGCGAGAAAGAAGTATTCGAATTCGTCTACGACGGTATGCAAAAGGGAGCAATCGGAATTAATTTAGGCAGGAATGTCTGGCAGAATCCTACCCCGGTTGCGATAGCCAAGGCCCTGCAGGCGATCATCCACAAAAAAGTCACGGTTAAAGAAGCAGTGGATATGTGCAACGAATTAAAGAATGCGAAATGACGCTCCTTGGGAATCAAGGATTGAGAGCGTCATTCCTTGAAGCGGCCACTGCTTATTTTTGAAGCCGCGAAAGCATGAGGATCGATGAATATGAGAGTTGCCCGATATTATAATAATAAAGATGTGCGCATCGAAGAGATGCCGGTACCGAAGATCAATCCGCAGGAATTATTAGTCAAGGTTATGGCAAGCGGCATCTGTGGAAGCGATGTCATGGAATGGTACCGCATTAAGAAGGCTCCCCTTGTCTTAGGCCATGAGATCGGCGGAGAGATTGTTGAGGTGGGAAGAGAGGTCAGTAAATATAAAGTAGGGCAGCGGGTTTTTGTGGCGCACCATGTGCCCTGTAACACCTGCCGGTATTGTCTGCAAGGCAACCATACCGCCTGCGAAACGCTACATACGACAAATTTCTATCCGGGAGGATTTGCCGAATACCTGCGCGTGCCGCCTCTCAACGTCGACCGCGGGGTCTTTGTATTGCCTGAGACTATCTCCTATGAAGAGTCAACTTTTATCGAGCCCTTAGCGTGTGTCGTGCGCGGCCAGCGTATGGTGAATTTAAAAGCAGGGCAAAACATTCTTATTTTAGGAGCGGGTATTTCCGGGCTTCTCCATCTGTTATTGGCGCGTTTCCAGGGGGCAGGGAAGATCGCTATCACGGATATCAATGCGGCTCGTCTGAAATTAGCTTCTTCTTTAGGCGCGGATTTGACAATCAATGCCCAGGATGATGTGGTCAGCATATTTCGTAAAGCTAATGATAATCGCCTTGCGGATTTAGTCGTTGTCTGCGCCAGCGCGCTTCCCGCATTTCAGCAGGCGCTGCAGGCAGTTGACCGTGGAGGAACAATCCTTTGTTTTGCCCCTACCCAGCCGGGAATCGATGTGCCGGTTCCGGTAACTGATTTCTGGCGGAATGCAATTAGTATCATGCACTCCTATGGCAGCAGCCCTTTTGATACCAGCGTGGCGGTAGATATTTTACGCACCAATAGGCTTGCGGTAAAAGAATTGGTCACTCATCGTCTTGGTCTTGCGGAAGCGGGGAAGGGGTTTGCGTTGGTTGCGGAGGCGAAGGAGTGCGTAAAGGTCATTCTTTTCCCGCATCAACAGACACAGGGGGATACGCGATGAATATCGGTGCATTACTCTCAAAATGGGTAGAGAAGAATCCTGATAAAGCGGCAATTATCTTCAAGGATCAGCGTATTACTTTTCGCGTTCTGTATAATCGCTCTTTCCGTCTTGCGGAGAATCTTATCCGGCAAGGTATACAAAAGGGGGATACGGTTGCCGTATACCTGCCGAATTGGCCGGAGTATATCATCAGCTATCTTGCGGTCTGGTTTGTGGGGGCAACGGTAGTTCCTTTGGATTTCATGCTTACCCAGGATGAACTTTCTTCATGTATATCCCATGCCGAGGCAAAGGCATTAATTGCTAAATCAAAGCCTTCAGTCTCCTGGGATGCGCTTAAAGAAGCGTGCCCCCAGTTAGCGACGGTTATTCTTTGCCACGAAAATAAAGAGCCGTATTTTTCTTTTGAAGTCTTCACTGACGGGAGTCCCCTGCAGACCGCAGGGATCTGTGTCAAACCGAACGACTACGCCATTATATTTTATACTTCCGGAACAACCGGCAAGCCTAAGGGGGTCTTAATCAGCTATCAACAGCTGGAGGCTCCTCCGAAGAATGTAGATTTCTTTGTGCAGTCCGATATCCGGCCTGACGATATCGCGCTATGCGCGCTGCCTTTCTCGCATTTAGGAGGCCTGATCTTTATCCAAGAGCTTCTGGTGAACGGCACTACCATGGTGCTGATGGAGCGTTTCGCTCCGACGGAGTTCTTGCGCCTTATTCAATCCCATAAAGTGAATTGGTTTTGGCTCGTGCCTTCGATGTATTATGCGTTATTGCAGATGAAGGAGTTTGAGAGCTATGATCTGTCAACGTTACGTTGGCTGGTGATCTTTGGAGCTCCCAGCTCGCCTTCTGCCATCCGCCGCTTCCACGCGCACTGTCCGCATGCGCATCTCTATCACGGGTGGGGATTGACGGAAACCAACGCCCCGACGGTAGTGTTGCCCACCGGTTCCACAAAGATAGAAAGTGTCGGAAGGCCCGCGCCGTGGATAGAGATAAAGATCTTTGACGAAAATGACCTTGAGAGTTCCCAAGGTAGTATCGGGGAGATTGTAGTCAAGAGCTGGGTGGTGACAGACGGCTATTTTAAGGACCCGCAATTGACCGAGCAGACTATCCGTAACGGCTGGTTTCATACCGGAGACCTCGGTCGTATCGATAGCGACGGATATCTCTATATCGTGGGAAGGAAAAAAGAGATGATCAAGGTTGCCGGAGAGATCGTCTTTGAGCCGGAAGTAGAGGCGGTTTTGCATAAGCACGAGGATATCGCAGAGGCGGCGGTTATCGGGGTTGCGGATAAAATGCGCGGAGAGGTGCCCAAAGCTTTTGTGGTATTGCGTTCAGAGAATAAACTTACCGAAGATCAGTTGCGCTATTTTTTACGGGAGCACCTGGCCCATTTTAAGATCCCGCACTATTTTGAGTTCTGCGATTCCCTTCCTAAAAACAGGGCGGGAAAGATAGACAAAGAAAAATTACGTAGTACCTGCATTGCCTAAAGGAAGACCTTTGCACGTGCCGGACAGAATCTTCTCTCGCGCATCTTGTGATCCCTATGTCTAGACCGCAATCCCTGCGTAATATCAAAGATCTGTCGCTGTCAGAACTGGGAGCGGTCTTCGCGCAATGGGGTTTCCCGCCCTTTCATGCCCGCCAGATTTTTCATTGGTTCTATCAGAAGAAAAAACGTCGTTTTGAAGAGATGAGTAATCTGCCGGCGACATTACGGCAGAAGCTTCAGGAGAATTTCCTGCCGTGGAGCATGCGCATAGAGCATATTGCTTCTTCGCGCGACGGAACGCAGAAATTTTTATTAGGCGCAGGAAATGCCGATTATGTTGAAGCGGTAAGTATCCCTGCGCAGGAAAGAGTAACCGGGTGCATCTCGACGCAGGTGGGCTGTAAATTTTCTTGCCGTTTCTGCGCTAGCGGCCTGAAGGGGTTTGCCCGGAATCTTACGACTGCCGAGATGATTGAGGAGGCATTATTCTTGCGCGATGATTCTCAGGTTCGGTCCCTGACCCATATTGTGTTCATGGGGACAGGCGAGCCTTTGGACAATTATGAAAATCTCTTAAAGGCAATTAGGATTATGAATGATAAGGAGGGATTACATATCGGCGCGCGCCGGATTACTATCTCTACCTGTGGGATTCTTCCCGGGATTCGCCGTCTGGCCGAAGAAGATTTGCAAGTTGAGCTTTCGATATCGTTACATGCGACGAACGATAAAACGCGCACAAAGATGCTGCCCATTAATAAAAAATATCCGCTTAAGGAATTAATGAAGACCTGTAAGGAATATATCCGGCGTACCCGAAGACAAATTACCTTTGAATACGTGTTGATGGAGGGGGTAAATTCTGATTTGAAAAACGCGCAAAACGCGTGTACAATATTACAGGAGTTAAGACTGGCAAAAATAAACCTTATTCCTGCAAATCCCATCAAGGAGTTGGGCATTAAGCCTCCGGAAAGACCGGAAATATTATTTTTTAAGGACTATTTAACTAAGCACGGCGTAGTGGCGACCTTGCGGAAATCTCGAGGAGCCGATATCGATGCGGCGTGCGGGCAGCTGAGGTTACGACATGAAAAAGAATAATGCTTCTGTTTTTCTTATTGTAGCGGTTTGTGGCGGCATGCTATTTGCAGGGTGCGCTAAAAAAGAGATAAAAAATACCGATTCGCAGGGGAAGATCATTATTTGTTTCGGAGACAGCATTACTTTCGGCTACGGGGCTCAGCCGGGAGAGGATTATCCTGCCGCGTTAAGGAAACTGACCAAGATACCGGTCATTAACTCCGGGATTGACGGTGATACTACCATTGAGGCGTTAAAACGCTTGAAGTCTGATATCTTGGACCGGAATCCGCGCCTAGTGCTCATAGAGTTCTGCGGCAATGATTTTTTGCGCAAGACCCCCTTGGAAGTCACGGTTAAGAATATTGGGGAGATGATCGATAGGATTCATGAAAAAGGCGCAATGGTGGCTTTGGTGGATATAAGTGCGGGGATGTTTTTAAGGGAGTACCGTATTGCTTTCGCAAAGCTTGCCAATGAAAAGCAGGTAATCTTCATCGCTCAGGTTCTGAATAAGATTGTCACCAACCCCAGTATGAAGAGTGATTTTCTCCATCCTAATGGCAAGGGTTACGCGGAGATTGCCACGCGTATCTACCAGGCCATCCAACCCTACCTGAAGGAAGATCTTTCAGTTGATAAGTCTTCGCCTAACTAAAAAGCAGACTTTTAAAGTCTGCTTTTTAGTTTTAGATGGTGCCGAAGAAGGGAGTTTTAATAAGTCCACGACTTATGGAGGCATCGCTGACATAAGTCGTACGGACGAATTAATCCCGTTAGCTGCGAGCGGATTTCTTTTAATCCGCGGAGCGCAATGCTAACGGGAGAACCCTTGAGAAATTAATGCCGAAGAAGGGAGTTGAACCCTTACGAGCTTACGCTCATCGGTTTTTGAGACCGACGTGTATGCCATTCCACCACTTCGGCAAAATGTTTTAAGTTGACGGCACCTATTTTATATTCTAAAATAGCCCAGGTCAATAAGAATAATCTAAAGTCCTTCGGGCGGGTGCTCGTAGGGCGCCACTTAGACTAGAAAAATTTTGGGGCCGTAGCGCAGCTGGGAGCGCGCCTGACTGGCAGTCAGGAGGTTCGAGGGTTCGATCCCCTCCGGCTCCACCACATTTTTGTGACAAACAAAAATGTGGTGGATACCGCAACGAGCGTAGCGAGGCGACAAGCCGAGCAGCGAGTGCGGTATCTGATTCAGCAGAAGATCCCCACACAAAGCGTGGGGATTAATTCGCGCATATAATTTACGTTCTCGCTGCTCCGTAAATTATGCGCTCATTAACA
>JAHISH010000058.1 GCA_018818365.1 Candidatus Omnitrophota bacterium
AGATGATTTCGCCTAGTGGAACAGGCCTTTGGCGTATCGGATCCTCTCCAAATAATAATGTCCCATAGGCAACATCCAAGATCACATACATTCCTTGGTCTTCTGCGCATTCCATAATAGCTCTTGCTTGCTCAGCGGTCATCACCGTACTGGTAGGATTACCAGGAGAAGCCAGAAGCAGGATTTTCTCATGATACTGGTCCTGTTGCCTGCGCACGGTATCTTCCTTGACGCGCATAATCTGATCAGCCGTAGGGATAAAACCATTCCGGCTCAACGTGGGGAAATAGACGATTCTCTCCCGCGGAAGAACCATTTCCAGCGCAGGGGGATATCCTGCAAAAGAAGGAGTAGGCACAAAGACAAAAGCCTTTCTATAATCAAGCCTCTGGATTGCCCGCACAAATGCCTGCAAAGCCGATTTTGAACCATAGTACCCATATGCCGCCTCAGCATCCGAAAGATGAAAAACCTCCTGGGCGTAATGCGCCATTGCCTGCCGCACTAAAAGATTGATCTTTACGACATCGCCGTGGGTAAACTCAATCGCTCTTCCTACGGCATCGCGCGCTAATTCCGGAAGCGGTAACTTAGGCGCACCTTGATGCATCGGGATTATCCGCGCAAGTAGTTCTTCTTGGCTTAAGGCCTGCCCCGCAAATATTCGAGGAACCCCTCTTTCTCTCAAGAAACTTTGCGAGCTGACAGAGACCGTAGGATCAGGTTTTAATTCCGTGGCAAGCCGGCTTAAAAGAACTCTATTGCCTACGGGATCCGCAGGCAAAGAGGCAATCGTGGGGATAGTATCCCATGATGCGCTGCGCGGATATAGATCATCGGCTACTTGTATGACTGCGGCCTGGGTAGTCTGGCTGTCGCCTGCGGTTGTCGCCGAGACGACTGCCTGGTATGAGGTCTGCATAATATCGAGATTAAAAGAAATCAAGGCGCTGATATTATACTCATCAATAACGCCGCAAAACTCTGCCAGGTTTAACAGTACCAATACCCTCTTCTTGAAATCAGGATTCTGTTCTAAGACATCAAAAAGAATCTTCGCCTTTTTCAAAGAACGGGTAATATCAAAGATTACCACTGCGTCTTGTATAGACGCGTAAGTCAAAAACAGGCGCAGGCTATCCGCTAAAGAATAAGCTCCCCATGATTCCTCTATACCTAATATTGCCATTCTAGGGAGACCGGCAGAAAACGCACTTTGCATCCACTCCAAGTCACGGGAAGTTACCGGAGTAAGACGGGGTTCAAGGCTTTGCTCTTTGATGACCCTGCGGTATCGATCCGCCACCGCAGCCCCCAACACAATGGAATCCCATGACGAAGGAACTTTCAAGTCCGCGTCAATAAGATCATAGAACATCGGCAGCAACATTGCCACTACATCATCCGGCGCAATACCCATGAAAATATTTTCCGGCAAGATACGGCGTTGAGACTGGAATATCTCACGGCTAAGGATCCTGCTAACTGCCTCTCTGGCCTGATCAGTACCTGAAAGCGACGAGTAGGGATTGACTTTCGCATGGCGGCGCGAGGCAATGCCGCGGTAAAAAGCCTCTCTTTTAGCGGCCTCTGACGGCAACGCAGAACTAGCCTCATGCTGCGTCAATCGCGTCGCAACAGACGCGCCGATAGGCGGGGAAGAAGCGACTGCTTCCTTAGGTAGGCCTGCCAAAAGTGTATCTGAAATAACTCGGTATCCTGCCTTTCCTGCTTTTTCAGCAGTATTTACGGTAAAATTCATCCCTCTTTTCTTACGCAACGCAAGCTGCTCTAAAGGCACGTCTAACTTCCGCACCACTTCAAGTGCAGGCCTTAATGCAACATTCAGGCGCCTACCGCGAGGACGAGAGATAACAGTGACATCTCCAAGTAACAATTCACTTGCTACCCGCGCAGCAGTCAATCCTGCAATCTTAGCGGCGGGAGTCTGGGCAACTGCGGTGACCAAAGAGTTATTTAACAGCCTTTCCCATACCGCAATCAGGCTTAGGTTCGCGAGTAGTTTGCATATGCTATCTTTATTGAACCCCGCCAACAATAATTGCGCAACGATAAAATCTTTGCGCGCCTTATAAATCCGCTGGGATATCTCCATACCTGAGCCTAAATAGACTACCCGCCTGGCCGGTTGATGATTCCAATTACGCCTGATCATATTCGGAACCAAGCTGCGCGTTAATAAAGGATCTACTATGAGTTCATTCATAAAATTGCTCATTACCTGTAATCCGGAAGGCCTATCAGGATACACCTCATCTTCTTTGGTCATTCCCAACAGAATATGCGTCCTAAAATTATCGAACCTTAAATGTTCGATAGCGATAGCATCAAGGAAATTAAGGTCTGCAACATCAACTACCACTATTTTATTAGCGAGAGGATCCGTAATGTTTATGCATACTCCGTACTTCTTCAAGAATCCAGGAGTTTTAGGAATAATGCAAAGCTTTAACAATTCAACTACTAATGCCAAGAATCCGTTTAATAGCTTGTTTTGCGCTTTTATCCTGTTTTCATTATCAAACTGATGCTCTAAATTGATGCGATTGATCAAGTCTATTAAAAAGGTAACGTTCTCCTGCACGACCGCCTGAGGGAGCACTATTCTTTTTCCGCCCAAATTAGTTTCCAGACCTTCAATGAGTATATATTGGGCTACCTGTGCTCCCAGGATATTCTCTCCTTTTCGATATTGCTCCCAGCTGCGTTGATTCTTGATCTCTTTGATCATAAATTCGTTGCCAAGGATGGTAGCCCGATAGACTACGGCATTCCTTCCTTCATAGACTAAGGTAATAGCAGTCCTGCGCAGTTCAGCCCTGATCTGCTCGGCGCCCTTTTCTTGTATACTTTCTTCCCATACCTGAGGAGAAGTATGCAGAAAGCGGCATACATAGGTTACTGCCGGATTCGCTTTAAACCCAATGGTCCGGTATAAATCCAGTAGACATTCGGCAGCAGATTCAAAAAGCTGGCGTAGACGAGTTTTTTCCAATACCCCCCACATAAGGAACGCGCGCTTCAAATCACCTTTCAATTCAAGGTACGGCTGCGAGCTCTTTAAAAATACCCTTACCTTGTCATAGATATCTTTGTGCCTCATAAGAAAGACTAGACACCTGGCTTCGGTGCTTAACCGCGGCCCTTGCGGATGTTCCATATGGCAGACCGCCGCCCTTGCAACCAAATTAACGTATTCTTCGGGAACCAGGTATTCATTTTTATCTTTTACGCAAAGAAGAATAGGATGAATAAGAAGGGTATTTGATTGCGGATCAAAAAGAAGGGAAGAAGTAGCGCCTCCCTCTCTGTAGGTATTCCTGGTGATACGTATCATGAAACTGCGTTCCAGTGCGGTAAGATGAGAAGAGATAAAACTAATAATCTGAAGAAAGCGGCTCTGCCCTTCAGAAGATAGATATGACAAGATACTTTCATCATCGAATGCCGCAACCCTATTTCTGACCGTAATCTTGCCTAACGATATGTCGCTTGTTCCCTCAAGGTCTCTCGGCACCGCGCGCACATTATCTATTCCCAGGGACGGTTCTGAAGCCGTGCTCAGAAGTGTCCCCTCTTCTAAAGGTGAAGAAGACCGCTCTGAGATAACTGCATTATGATCCTGGGGAACAAACCCCTGTATGAGCTCTTCAAGACGCCCGATGCCGGTAAGCCTGTAGAGCGCAAACTTCGCAATTACATGGATGCGGAAGACCTCTTCAGGATCAAGAACCAACCTCTCCA
>JAHISH010000059.1 GCA_018818365.1 Candidatus Omnitrophota bacterium
CGATTATCGCCCGCCATCCGTCAGTCCCGAATTTGATGTCTTTACTATGCATGCCTGATCCTCTCTATTGCCTCCGCAATATTCTTTGCGCCGAAAATAGCCGAACCTGCCGCTAAAATAGTAGCCCCTGCCTTAACGGCCTGCCTGGCAGTCTGGGCATTAATCCCTCCATCAACCGCAATATCTCTGGTAAATTGCGCGCGTAATGCGATGATCTTTTCCGCTACTTCCGGGATAAAGGCCTGCCCGCTAAACCCCGGATTGACCGACATCACCAGGACAAAATCAGCCCAGGGAAGATATTTTTTTATTCTCTCCAATGGCGTCGAAGGATTAAGTGAAATCCCTGCCTTTATCTGCTTCTTCTTCAGGCCTGCCGCCTGGAGCCTGAAGCCTGAGACAGATATCGTCTCCACATGCAGCGTAATCATATCGCTTCCGGCTTGTATAAAGGCATCGATGAGCTTCTGCGGATGCTCGATCATCAAATGCACATCAAGGGGAAGCCGGGTATTCTTTTTGATGAACTTTACAACCGCAGGCCCGATAGTAATATTCGGGACAAAGTGGCCGTCCATAACGTCAATATGCAACATATCGACGCCTGCATCCTCCACCCGCTTAATATCCTCCGCAAGCCTGCCGAAGTCTGCCGAAAGTAACGATGCGGATACTTTTATCACTGATAGAGCCCTTTCTCGGTTATATAGCGGAATACGCCGTCGGGTACCAGGTAGCGGAATGATCTCTGTAACCGAACACACGCACGGATCTCATACCCGGAGATATCCACCGCCCTGATAGAAAGTTTATCGATATACTTAGGTAATTTCTTTAACGGATATCCGGGCCTGGTGGCGGCGATAAAACGCACCATCTTGGTAATCTCGTTTAAATCCTTCCACTCTCTCAAATAACGCAAAAGGTCGGAGCCGATTATGAAATACAGCTCATCACGCGGGTATTTCTTTTTAAGCGACCTGATCGTATCAATGGTATAAGACCGGCCTTCTCGCAAGATCTCCACATCCGAAACGCTAAAATTCTTGTTTCCCGCGATCGCGTGCCTAATCATCTTCATTCTTTCAGAGGCGGGGGCAATATCGGAAGACCCCTTATGCGGAGGTAGATACGTCGGCACAAAGATAATTTTGCGTAACCCTAATTTTTCCCGCGTCTCATCCGCCAAAATCAAATGCCCGATATGGATCGGATTAAAGGTCCCGCCGAGTATGCCTATCTTCATGAGGTGCGCACCTGGCCGTTGCCGAATACCATATATTTATACGAAGTCAACTCCTCCAAAGCCATAGGCCCGCGGGCGTGCAGCTTATCGGTAGAGATCCCTATCTCCGCGCCCATACCGAACTCTCCTCCATCGGTAAAACGCGTCGAGGCATTCACATAGACACAGGCAGAATCCACCTGATTAAGGAACGTAAGGGTGCTCTCATAATGTTCGCTTACAATACTATCGGAGTGATGCGAACCATACGTATTGATATGGGTAATCGCCTGCGCAAGCGACTCTACCACCCGTACCGATAGAATCAAATCCAGGTACTCCGTACGGTAATCTTTCTCGGTTGCCTTCCTAAACCACCGGGAAGACCCTGCGCTTGATTTGATTCGCTTTGCAATCCGCACGGTAAGAGGACACCCATGGATAACTACCCCGGCATCTTTGAATCTCTTAAGCATTAAAGGCAAGAAGCGCGCAGCCATATCCTTATGCACCAACAAAGTCTCCATGGCATTGCAGACCCCGGGACGCTGCACCTTCGCATTGAAACATATCTTCTCCGCCATATTCAAATCCGCCCATTCGTCAACATAGACATGACAAATACCTTGATAGTGTTTGATCACCGGAATGCGTGAAAGGCGCACCACCGTATCGATCAGCCCCTTGCCTCCGCGGGGGATAACCACATCGATATACTCATTCAGTTTCAACAACTCTGCGACCGCGCGGCGGTCTGCCGTTGAGACTACATGCATTGCTCCTTCAGGGACACCGTGTTTCCTGGCGGCATCAAAAAGCACCTTGGCAATCGCCAGATTAGAACGTAAAGCCTGGCTTCCACCGCGCAAGATCACACTATTGCCTGATTTAAAACACAGGCCTATACAATCCGCAGTGACATTAGGCCGTGATTCATAGATGATTGCCACGACTCCTAACGGCACACGGACCTTATGGATCCATAAACCGTTGGGAACCTTCCAGGCCTTGATGACATCTCCCACCGGATCCTTTAACTTTATCAGCTCACGCAAGGAAACAGACATCTGCAGAATCCTTGATTGATCAAGCTGAAGGCGGTCAATAAACGCGCGCGAGAGCCCGGATTTCTTAGCAGAAGAAAGATCGAGCTTATTTGCCGCCAGTATTTTTCCGGAATTCAGTTCTAATGCGCAGGCCATCTCCTCTAAGATCTTATTCTTCAAAGAGACCGACATGCCAGCTAAAAACCGCGAAGATTCTTTTACACGGCAGGAAATATCCCGCAACTCTTTTCTAAGATTCACGTCTGTACTCCCGCTATAAGAACAATATTGTCACGATGAATAATCTCTTTCTGGAATCGCTTGCCCTGTTGCTGGCGCACAGACACAGAGTCAAAAGAAACCTTGCCTCTTGCGCACTCAATCTGCCCGCGATCGACGATACTGACAATATCCCCTGATTTAAAATTACCTTCTACCTCCACTATCCCGACGGAAAGAAGGCTCTTCCTGTTCAATAGCGCATTCTTTGCGCCTTCATCAATTATAATCTTTCCTTTAGGCTTAGTGCCAAAGGCAATCCAGCGTTCTCGTGCATCTAAAAACCCTTTCTGAGGGATAAAAAGCGTCCCCGATCCACCCAATCCTGCGACGACCTCATCAACGATGCGTTCACGCCTGCCGTTTGCGATCACACAGGCAACGCCGGATTCAATCGCAATCTTTGCGGCTTCTAGTTTTGTGATCATGCCTCCCACACACGTCTTCTTATCAGTCGGACAGGCCAATGCTCTTATCTGAGGAGTAATCGCATCTACCACAGGAATAACCTTTCTCTCGCGGTCAAGAAGTCCGTCAACATCAGAGAGGATAATCAATAGGTCCGCCGATACTAAATTGGCTACCAGCGACGAAAGCCGGTCATTATCCCCGAACTTAATCTCCTCCGTAGAGACTGTATCATTCTCGTTTATAACAGGCACCACCCCTAACTGCAAAAGTTTGACAAGCGTATTCTTCGCATTAAGATAACGTGTGCGATTATCAAAATCATCCCAGGTCAAAAGCACCTGCGCGCATCGGAGGCCTTCTTTTTCAAAGAACGCGCTATAGTTATCCATCAACACTCGCTGCCCCACTGCGGCAGTGGCCTGGAGTGTCGGCACATCAGAAGGACGGCATCGGCAGGCCAACTCTTTCATGCCTAAGGCAATTGCGCCGGAGGAAACAATGACTACCTCATGGCTTTTCTTGATAAGGCTGCCGATGTGGGAAATCAATGCATAAAGCCCCTCAATTCGCAACTCTTTGCCTTCGTAGAAAAGGCTGCTGCCGATCTTAACGACAATTCTTTTATAGCTTCTTGCCGACTGCTTCAATCAACTCCTCCAACCCTTGTCTTTTCAACGCAGAGATAGGGTATATTTTTTTCTTTACCTCTTTTTTAAAACTAGCTAATTTTACTTCTGCGCCCTCTAAATCCATCTTATTCGCAACGAGAATCTGCGTCTTCTTCGCAACCGCAGGACTATATGCCTTCAATTCCTGGTTGATCGCACGGTAATCCTTTAGAGGATCCCTGCCCTCAAAACCGGCCATATCGACCATATGGATCAGTATCTTTGTGCGCTCCACATGCCGCAAGAACATATCCCCTAACCCCCTGCCTTGAGAAGCACCTTCAATCAGTCCGGGGATATCGGCAATGACAAAATCCTTCTTCTGGCCACGTACCACCCCTAATACCGGAGACTTGGTGGTAAACGGATAGGCGGCTATCTTGGGTTGCGCGTTAGAGACTGCCGCGATCAAAGTCGACTTTCCTACATTCGGAAACCCTATGACCCCGACCTCGGCGATGAGTTTTAGATTAAAGAGTAATTCTTTTTCCTCGCCTTTTTCTCCTTTCGTAGCCTCGCGCCGGTACCGGTTCCCTAATCCGCCTTTTCCTCCCCGCGCCACCACGAGCTCTTGTCCGGGTTGGGTAAGGTCACGTAAAAGACAACCTGTCTGGATATCGGTAACCGTAGTCCCCGGGGGCACGCGGATGATAATATCCTGCGCCTCTCTCCCTTTTTTTTGATTCCCCAATCCATGCACTCCGTGCGCGCCTTTAAAATGCCGGTTATACTTAAAATCCAGAAGGGTAATAAAATGAGTATCAACCCTGACGATGACATCGCCGCCTTTACCGCCGTCTCCGCCGTTAGGGACCCCCTGCCGCATATATTTATCCCGGTAGAAACTACGGCAACCGTTTCCTCCGTCACCTGCGCGGACAGAGATCTTTGCCTTATCAATGAACATATGCCTTATTTTCTTTGATTAACTTACCTGGATCTCTTTGATCTTTATCTGGGAGAGCTGCTGACGGTGCCCTTTTTTCCAGTCTCGGGATTTACGCCGGCGGTATTTGTAAGAGATAACCTTTTGCCCCTTAAGATGCCGTACAATCGTCGCGGAGACTGAAGCCCCCTTCACGTACGGTGTCCCCACCTGAAGCTTCTTGTCCTTTGAAACCAGGAGCACTTTATCGAAAATACACTCTTCTCCTTCTTCAGTCGACTGTCTGGCCACATCAAGCACCTCGTCCTTCTTTACCAGATATTGAATTGCCCCAACTTCAACTATTGCATACATTTTTAACTCTCCTTTTTAATCGTATTCTGAGGAAACAAAAAGACCACTACCCTTGAATATAAGGGTATCTAATGAAAAAGTTGATTAGCGTAAGATTATAATACAGAATAAGCGCAGGGTCAAGGAGAAATTAGGAGATTTTCACCTCTTCCCTATGCGCAGAAGGATTGGCAATCAGGTTGATCCTGGTCTTATACTGACGCTCCAGGCGCGAAAGATCCCCCTTATTCTTCAAAACTTCCTCAATGACCGCGGGATTCAAGGTCACATTGACTTTCTCCGGATGTTTTGCCGCACTAAGATGGCGTTTTATCTCTTTTAACGCGAAAATAGCGATCGTAAGGCAGGATTTGACTCTTCCCTTTCCCTGGCAATACGGGCAACTCTGGTACGAGAGCATTTGCGCGGTCTTATGGATGCGCTCGCGGGTCATCTCGACCAACCCGAATTTGGAGATACCCAGAATATCATATTTGGCGCGATCACGGCTTAATGCCTTCTTAAGTATACGCAATAATTCGCGGCGATGAGCCTCCTTCTCCATATCAATAAAATCAATAACGACGATGCCCCCGAGGTCGCGCAGAATAAGCTGCCGCGCCACTTCTTCTGCTGCCTCACAGTTCACCTTAAACGCCGCTTCTTCCTGCTTTATCTTCTTGGTAAACCCGCCGCTATTGACATCAATAACCACCAACCCTTCGGTCGGTTCAATTATCAAATAGGCCTTTGATTTAAGATATACCTTGCTCTCAAAGATTCGAATGATCTGGCGCTCGACTTCCTTCTTCTCGAATAGATCGTCCTCTCGGTATAACTCCACCTTGCGCGACAGATAGCTTAAGAAGGTCTGCATAAACCTGCGGATACGGTAGAAATCAGGTTTAGAATCGACGATCAATCGCACCACATCATCAGTAAAGGAGTCGCGGATAACCCGCAGCGCCAAATCATATTCTTCATAGATAATGGCAGGTGCCTTCGCATTGGTGACGGTCTTCTCCAAACGCTTCCATAGTTTATAAAGGAACTGCGCATCCCGCGATAACTCCTGGGCGGTCTTGCCGCTGGCGGCGGTGCGCACGATAAAACCAACCTCTTTTGGTAAACGCGCCTCGTTGAGCATCGCGCGCAGGCGTTTTCTCTCTTCATCATCATCGATCCTTCGTGAGACGCCGATCTGCTTCTCTAAAGGGATGATCACTAAGTATCTTCCGGCAAGGCCGATCTGGGTCGAAAGCCGGGGCCCCTTTGTTCCAAATGACTCCTTGACTACCTGTACTAAAACCTCCTGCCCCTTTTTTACTTCCGGGCGTTTTAAGCCCTCTGCCTCAATTGACTCAAAGGCTGA
>JAHISH010000060.1 GCA_018818365.1 Candidatus Omnitrophota bacterium
CGAAGGCTACTCCAACTTGGGGGTAGTCTATGAATCGTATGGCTTGAATGATACCGCTGAAAAACTCTATTTGAAAGCTATTACTATAGACCAGAATTGTTTGAATGCGTATTCAAACCTTGCCTTGTTCTATGAGAGCAAAAAAGATCCGCAGCAAGCTATTACCTACTGGAAGAAAAGAGCTGAATTAGGCTCTCCCGATGATCCTTGGACAAAGAAAGCAAGGGAAAAATTAAGTAGTCTTTTTGTAGAGATGGGCTCCGCAACTGATCCCATAACTAAAAGAGAGCTTTCCGAGAAGGTTCCTGCAGTCACCCCGTCTCGTGAGGAGCCAACGTTTAAATCGCCGGTGATCAAAAAAGAATTGGCATCACTGCAAGAGGAGTTTAAAGAACTTCTTGCGGTCAGAGGAAAAGAACTGGAAATCTGCGGCCGTGAATTAGCAAGCAAAAATCAGGAATTAGAATCAGTAAAGAAGAGATTTAACGTTTTAATGGAAGAGACGCAGGCAAAGTTGGTCCGTCAAAACAAAGAGATCTCTTCTTTAAATGAGCAATTTGTTTCTTTACAGTCGCAGTTTTCAAAGAAAGACAAAGAAATCGCCGATCAGATCAATGAAGTAAGAGGGAGAGAGGCGGACCTGAAGGAATTAGTGATTCAAAAAGATAAAGAGGTTTCTCGTAAAGGCAAGCTCTTGGATTCGAAGGTTCAAGAGATCCAATCATTACAAGAACAACTCTCTACGCGTGTGAATGAAACTCAGGATTCTAATGCGCGGGTACGTTCTTTAAATAAGGAGATAGCTTCTTTTAAAGAGTTACTTGTGCAACGGGAGCAAGAGCTTTCGGCGAATGACATTGAACTGGAATTGTTGCAAAGAGACCTCACGGGGAAGAACCAAGAACTATTGAATTCGCAGAAACAGGTTTCCGCGCATGCGCAGGAATTGGAGTTTCTGAAGCAGCATTTTAACTCCCTGTTAAAAGAGAAGGAGCGGGAGCTTCTGAGCCAAGAAGCTGAAGTTGAGGCTAGACAAAAAGAAATTAAGAATGTTAAAGAAGATTTGGCCGCCAAAGAGAAGGAGATAGAGAAGCTACGTAGTCAGGTTAACGAATTATCCAAGAAAACAGCATCTCACCGTAATGAGAATAGTTCGCAGCTTCGGGCTTTACGACAGAAAGAATCAGAATTAGAACAGCTTTTAGCTCAGAAGTCCAAGGAGTTATCTTTTCGAGAGAAGACAGTCGTTTCTAAAGAAGGAGAAGTCGCGGCTCTCAAAAAAGAACTTGCGCAAAAAGAGAAAGAGGTGATTTCTCGGGCGCAGGACTTTGAGTTTTTAAAGCAGCAATTTAGCAGCCTGCTTAAACAGAAAGATAAGGAATTGTTGATCCGAGAGCAGGAGGTTATACGGTTACGCAAGGAGCTTGAATCGCTTCGCAATAGGTTTACCATATTACAGGCATCAATCCAAGCTAGCGCTGTTCCTCAAGAGGGGCGTTTAGAAAAACTTACGCAGGAAGCGACTGCATTGAAGATCCAATTGACTCAGAAAGAAGAAGAAATTTCACTTAAAGATAAGATGATTCAAGACCAGGAGGGAGAGATTAAAGAAGCACACAAAAAAATTTCCCAACGCAAACGCGAAGCCGAGGGCATCAATAAAGACGCCAGCTCCTTCTATCAGGAATTGAGTATGCTCAAAGAACTTCTTCAGCAGAGGGAGAAAGAAATTAACCTTAAGACACAGGAGTTTGATGTTCTAAAACAGAAATTTTCACAGCGGAGTACCGAAGCAGTCGGTAGTAATAAGGATGCGCGCGTGCTTGAAGATAAGCTGTCGCGACAGGAGCAAGAGATTAAGGCGTTGAAACAAAGAATAGAAGAGGATAAAAATAGCGATAGGCAAGAGCGCAAGAGTCAACAGCGTCTCGAACAGGTAAATACGCAGCTTTCCGCGTTGGCGGAAGAACTTGAGAAGCTAAAGCGTGATCTTACCGATAAGACTCGTCTTGTCCAGGAGCAAGATGCGCTGATGGTTTCTCTACAGAAACAATTGGCGCAGAAAGAGAAGGAGATTAAAGATCATCAAAACCAGAAAGATCGCCTTGTGGCTACGAAAGAAAACGAAATTACCGCACGGCAGCAGTCAACAGAGAGAAAAGACGCTGAGCTGTTGTCGTTGCGCCAACAGCTTGCGGCAGCGCGAGAGGAAAAGAATCAGGTAGTTGCTGATATGTCCGCTAATGTCAATGCCCTTCAGCAGGAGATTGCTTCCAGCAGGCGCGAGCGAGAGACCGCTCAGAGGATTGCTGACCAGAAACAACAGGAAGTGGTATTACGAGAAAAGACCATCGAAGCCAAGGATGCTGAGTTTACCTCATTACGGGAAAGTACTCTTGCGTTGAGAGAATTGAAGAATGAACTTGCGAAAAAAGTTGTTTCTCTGCGCCAGCAATTATTACAAAAAGAAAAAGAGGCACAGAAGGATTTGTCAGAGAAGAATCGCATGCTGTCTTCTAAGGATAACACCCTTAGGCTTCTTACCGAGGAGATTCGGAAGAAGACGGAGCAAATTAACAATCTCAACCGCGCCGTAGATAATCTCAATTACACCTTGGCCCAAAATGAAAAAGAACAAGAATCTAACATGCGTTCTGTAGCGCAAAAGGCCAAGGAGCTTGTCTCGCAAGAAGAGACGATTGAGAATAAAGAGGATTTGATTGTAGATCTGCAAAAGCAGCTGGCAGTATTGCGTACGGAGAAAGAGAATGAGATTACTCTTAAGAAGACCTTGACGCAAGAGCTTTCTGCGGAGATTGATGAGAAGAGTAGGGTTTTGGCAGAGAAGAATAAAGAGAATGAGATTTTAAGAAAGAAGATCCTTGAATTCGCTGATGAGAAAAAGAAAGAGTTTGCGGCGCAGACACAACAACTGGCGGTGATCACGCAACAACTGGCGAGCTTAAAAGACAAGTCTTCGCTATTGCTAAAGCAGAAAAATAAGGAGATTGTCTTAAAAGGGCAGGAGCTTAACTTAAAGAATCGTGAGATTCAACTTCTCAAGAGGGAGCTTAGTGAAATAAGGAAGCGAAAGAAACAACAATCGGAAGAGAAAGACAGAGAACTTCTGTTAAAGGAAAGGGAGTTGCAATCTGCTTTAGATACAATCGGCCGGGAGCTGGCTACGGTCCTGGAAGATAATGACCGGGATATGGAAAGAATAATGTCGGATCTTCAGCAGTAATGTCTTGACAAAAGTCGCTTTTGTAGTATACTTAAATTAAATACAATGAAGTAGAAAGACAGTGATGTCTTCGCACAGATTCAAAAGTACGCGCGAAGGCATTTTTTTGGACTAAGGCGTCCTTTATTCGTCATAACGAAAAGAGGATGCCTTTTTTTAATGGAGGGTGAGCAAAAAGTGGACTTTCATGAATTAGCCAAAGATATTACTCCTGTGCTTAAACGGATTACGTACCGGCTTGGTGCGCATCACGGATCCTTTGGTGCGGATGACCTTTTTCAGGAGGCGTTTATTCATCTCTGGAATAATTTCCAAGAAGGGGAGTTGTCTGATAAGACGCGAAGTTATATTTTACAAGGATGTTACTATCATCTAAAGAACTATCTACGCACTCACCGTAGTCGTGTACGGGAGTTGAGTTTACAGGATGTGGTGTATCCGGATTCACCCACGCGCCTGGAAGAACTATTTCTGCAGGATGATGATTCTGGTGATTGGAGAAATACCTATAATGATAGGCTTCTTGCAGAGACTATTTGCAATAACGGATTAACTTTGAAGGAGAAGGAAATCCTGGGATACTGTGCACAAGGATTGACTACGCGCCAAATCGGGTCGCGTTTGAAAATATCACATGTGATGGTAGGAAAACATCTCAAAACGATCCGTGGCAAATGCCTTAAGTACCTCGATTGAATTCGGGGACGGTTCTGAGCTCAAGATAAGAAGTGTCCCCTAAAGAAAAGATGGGGACACTTTTGAGCACGACTCCAGAACTGTCCCTAAAAGAAGTTACCAAGATTGATTGTTTTTTACTTGTAGTAGTGTAGGCGCTAAGATAGCGCCACAATAACAGAGGCGATCGAAGGGGGAAGTCGAACGCCTTTTGCTTTTAAAAAGAAACAAACGACATTGACGTCATTTCATACGCAACGATGAGATGGCGTCTTTTTTATTGAATAGAAAGGAGAGAATAATAGAAATGGATAATAAAATCATCATTGATACAATCTGGGTGTTGATTACTGCAAAACTGGTCTTCTTTATGAACCTTGGTTTTGCGATGGTAGAGTCAGGATTTGCGCGGGGGAAAAACTGTGTGAATATCCTCTCTAAAAACTTCGTAGTTTTTGCCGTCTCATCTTTGGGGTTTCTTTTGCTGGGATGGGGGTTGATGTTCGGAGACGGAAATTGGTTTATGGGATTAAAAGGGTTATTCTTTGCTGCTGGGTTAGATAATTCACCCGCGACAGGAGTCGCATACCAGGGAGTATACTCCTCAATATCCTGGACCGGAGTGCCTTTTTGGGCAAAGTTTTTCTTTCAGTTGGTTTTCTGCGGGACCGCCGCAACAATTGTATCCGGAGTGGTTGCTGAGAGGATTAAATATCTTTCTTTTATTATTTTTTCCTTTTTGATGACCATGTTTATCTACCCTATTGTCGGCCACTGGATATGGGGTGGGGGATGGTTGGCACATAAAGGGATGTTTGATTTTGCAGGGTCTACCGTCGTCCATTCGGTAGGAGGGTGGGCAGCATTGGCAGGAGTTTTGTTATTGGGGCCGCGATTTGGAAAGTATACTAACGGTTCGATTAATCCTATCCCGGGCCATAATTTGTCATTGGCGACATTAGGAACTTTTGTTTTGTGGTTTGGTTGGTTTGGTTTTAATCCAGGGTCCACTATGACTGCTGATCCTATGGCCATAAGCCATGTGGCGATTACTACTAATATCGCCGCAGCCGCAGCAATAATGAGTTCTACGTTTCTGTCGTGGATGCTCTTAGGAAAGCCTGATCTAGGGATGACCTTAAACGGCTGTCTGGCCGGGTTAGTGGCGATTACTGCGGGGTGTGCGTTTGTCAGCGTAGGAAATTCCGTGATCATCGGCTTAATTGCAGGAATATTAGTTGTCTTAGCAGTAATAGGATTTGATCGTATTAAAATCGATGATCCGGTGGGAGCTCTTTCAGTGCATTTGGTCAATGGAGTATTCGGGACACTTGCGGTTGGGCTTTTTGCACAGGATAAGATTGCTGGCGTGGCAACAGGCAATGGCCTCTTTTATGGAGGAGGTTTTACTTTGTTAAAAGCGCAACTAATAGGAGTAGCGGGCGTCGCTGCGTATACCTTCTTAATTTCTTTGGTTTTTTGGGCGCTTCTGAAAATGACCATGGGTATCAGGGTAAGCTTGCAAGAAGAAGTTGAAGGACTTGATATCGGCGAACATGGAAACTCTGCGTATCCTGAGTTCCTAGGGCGTAAGCCAGCGTTTACCATCCTTAACGTAAAGGAGGAGTAAGATGAAAAAGATTGAGGTGATTATTCGTCCGGAAAAATTGGAACCGGTCCGTCGGGCTCTGAGTAATGCAGGCTGCGGAGGTCTTATGATCCATGAGATCGAAGGCCATGGGAAGCAGAAAGGGGTTGTACAGCAGTGGCGTGGCGAAAAATACAAAGTCGAACTCTTGCCGAAGATAAAGATCGAGGTTGTGGTAACTGACGCGGATTTGCAGCGAATAACTCAAGTAATTATTGAAAGCGCCAAAACCGGAGAGATAGGAGATGGCAAGATATTTATCTCCGATATTGAAGATGCCATACGTATTCGTACCGGAGAAAGGGGAGATACGGTTCTGTAATATGATATTTTCTTCCACTTGACAGTTTGCGTAG
>JAHISH010000061.1 GCA_018818365.1 Candidatus Omnitrophota bacterium
AAGAATTATAGGACAAAATGCGGCGAAATAGATATTATCGCCAAAGATAAAGATACGTACTGTTTTATTGAAGTAAAGACCAGGCGTTCTACTCGATTAGGGATGCCTCCCGAAGCAGTGGGCAGACCCAAACAAAAACACCTGGCACATGCCGCACTCTTCTATTTGAAGGAAAATGATCTTTTGTCACAAAAGGCACGGTTTGACGTGGTTTCTATAGTATATCCTTGCGATTGCGCAGGTCCCGTAGTAGAGGTCATCAGGGACGCCTTTGCACTAGACGGAAGGTTTACTTATTAAGGGAGGCAACCCCATGATCAGTTCTCTTAAGATCGCCCAGAAGGCCAAAAAAGAACCCATAGAGAAGATAGCGAAAAGATTAAAGATAGACAAGAAATATCTTATCCCCTATGGGAACTATATTGCCAAGATAGACCTGGGTATTTTAGATAAGATTAAGAATCGTCCTCGGGGAAAATATATTCTAGTTACCGCGATTACTCCGACCCCCCTGGGAGAGGGAAAGACGGTCACCACCATCGGCCTCTCCATGTCGTTAAATAAGGCAGGAGGCCTGACCTCGGCATGTATCCGTCAGCCGTCCCTGGGGCCGGTATTCGGCATTAAAGGCGGCGCTGCCGGCGGCGGGTATGCGCAGGTGGTCCCTATGGAAGATTTCAATCTGCATTTCACCGGAGATGTGCATGCGGTCGGCCTTGCCCACAATCTGGCAGCGGCCTTCCTGGATAACTCGATATTTAAAGGTAATCCGTATAGGATAAATCCTGAGGCCATATACTGGCGCCGCGTGGCCGATGTCAGCGACCGGTTCTTAAGAAACGTAAAGATCGGGTTAGGTTCTTCGCAGGATGGGGTGCCTCGGGATACCGGTTTTGACATCACCGTGGCTTCCGAGATAATGGCGATACTGGCTTTAAGCGCCAACCCTGAAGAGTTCCGCCAGCGTATACGAAAGATTGTGCTTGCCGATACCTACGATGGCAATCCCGTCACCACAGAAGATATCAAAGTTGCCGGGAGCATGCACGCGCTCTTAAAAGATGCCATAAAGCCAAATCTCATCCAGACATTAGATAACACGCCGTGTTTTGTGCATGCCGGGCCCTTTGCGAACATCGCGCACGGAAATAGTTCGATTATACAAGATAAAATCGCGTTAGCGTTCTCAGACTATGTGGTAACCGAAGCGGGTTTTGGCGCTGACTGCGGGGCAGAGAAGTTCTTTGATATCAAGTGCCGCGCCAGCGGCCTGCAACCTGATGCCGCGGTGATTGTCTGTTCTATCCGGGCGCTAAAAGCCCATAGCGGAAGGTTCAAGATCGTCCCGGGGATGCCGTTAGATACCTGTCTTGCCCAGGAAGATATCCGGGCGATAGAGGAGGGGATCGGTAACTTAGAGAAACACATAGAGAATGTCTCGATGTATGGTATTCCGGTAGTCGTGGCAATAAATAAGTTTACCTGTGATACCAAGAATGAAATAGATTTTGTGAAGAAGAAGGCGATGGAGTTCGGTGCCTTTGATTGTTGCACCAGTGAAGTCTTCGCGAAGGGGTCGCAAGGCGGCTTGGCTTTGGCTAAAAGCGTGATTCATGCGGCAAAGCAGCCTAAGAAATTCAAATTCCTCTATCCTCTGGAGATGCCGATCAGGGAGAAGATTAAGACGATTGCCACCAAGATTTACGGCGCCAGGGATATAGAGCTTTCTCCGGAGGCCGAGTGTAAGATTAATTTATTCACGCAGCGCGGATGGAATACGTTTCCCATTTGTATGGCCAAGACGCATCTGTCCTTATCGCACGATCCCGCGCTTAAAGGCAGGCCCAGGGATTTTCTCTTGCCGATACGGGATATCCGTGCGTCTGTCGGTGCCGGTTTCTTATACCCTTTATGCGGTACTATCCAGACCATGCCGGGTCTGCCGAGCCATCCTGCAGGAGAAAGAATCGGCGTTGACAAGAAAGGCAGGATTATTGGATTATCATGAAGTATAAAGACCGTGCGCTTAAAGAATATTTAGATGACCTGGCGGCAAGACTGCCTGCTCCTGGGGGCGGGTCCGCCGCCGCAATGAGTGCGGCGATGGGAGTTTCGTTAGTGAGCATGGTAATTAACTTTACGTTGGGAAAACCAAAATATGCCCGGTATGAAAAAGAGCTTCAGCAGTCCCTTGCGCAATCCGAACAGCTGCGCGAGGAGTTTATGCGCCTTGTGGATTTGGATGTTACCGCTTATAAGAGCAAGAACCTGAGGAATTCATTGGATGTCCCTTTTATGGTCTGTCGTCTTTGCCTGGAAGGGATTAAATTATGTCCTGCGCTTATCCGTAAGGGAAACCGTAATCTCTTAAGTGACGTTGCCGTGGCGGCAATATTCTTGGAGTCGGCGTTTGCGTCTGCTTTTGCCAACGTCGAAATAAACCTTAAGATGCTTCAGGATAAGAAGCTTACCCGCGCGGTAAGAAATGAGTTAGAGAAAAAATCAGTACAGATCAAGAGGCTGCGTAAAACCACGGAGGAGAAAGTTGGCGAAATTATTAGAGGGTAAGCCGCTTGCGGAGAAAATAAAGGAAGTTCTGAAAGCGAAGGTAGCGGCGTTTAAGAATGCGCCTGTTTTAGCAAGCATCCAAGTAGGAGAGAATGCGGGGGCGGCTGCGTATGTGAGGTCTCAACAGAAAGCCGCGGAGAATTTGGGGATCGTCTATCAATTGCACCAGCTCGGCGCAGATACTCCCGAATCGCAGCTTGTGGATTTTATCCTGAAATGTAATCAGGATCCCGGGGTCAACGGGATTATTATTCAAATGCCTTTGCCTGCGCAGATAGATTACAAGAAGATGAGCCGGCTGATTACTCCCCGGAAGGATGTGGAGGGGATGCATCCTCAGAATATCGGGAAACTTGTTTTCGGCAACGCCGCCTTAGTCCCCTGTACTGCCGGCGCGGTGATGGAGTTGCTTACTGCCAGCGGGGTGGATTTATACGGGAAAGAGGTAGTGGTGGTAGGGCATAGCGAGATTGTAGGTAAGCCGCTTTCTCTTTTGCTCCTGGAAAAATTTGCGACGGTGACGGTCTGTCATATTGGTACTTCTAAAGCGGGGAAGCTTCAGGATCATGTGTCGAAGGCTGAGGTTTTGGTCGTTGCAGTCGGCAAGGCCGCGCTTATAAAGGGTGAATGGATAAAAGAAGGTGCGATAGTCATTGACGTAGGGATAAACCGGGTAGGGGAAAGAATTGTCGGTGATGTGGAGTTTGAAGGGGCAGAGAAGAAGGCGTCGTATATTACTCCGGTTCCCGGTGGGGTAGGCCCCTTGACAGTTACGCTCTTAATGCGTAATGTGGTAGAAGCCGCGCTCCTCCCGCATGGGGACGGTTCTTAAGTCGTTCGGGGACGGTTCTGAAGTCAATCTGAGAAGTGTCCCGCAACGTAAGAGGGAAAAATGAATTTTCAAGAGAAAATAAATACCGGAGAATTCCTGGTAACTTCTGAAGTCGGGCCGCCAAAGGGGATAGAGACCGCGCATCTCTTGGAGGATGCCGAGCTTGTCCGTCATAAGGTCGACGGCATTAATGTCACTGATTTGCAGAGTTCGGTGATGCGCCTGGGTTCGTTGGCAGTATGCAGTCTTCTGAAACAAAAAGGATTCCAGCCGATATTTCAGGTTACCTGCCGCGATAGGAACCGTTTGGCTTTGCAATCAGACCTGCTTTCTGCGGCAGCCTTAGGAATCGAGAATGTACTCGCGCTTACCGGAGACCACCCTACTTTAGGCGACCATCCTGAGGCCAAGCCCGTCTTTGACCTTGATTCCGTGCAGTTGTTACAGGTGGCAAAAGGATTAACCCAAGGGGTGGATATGAAAGGTAATAAGCTTATCGGCGCGCTGCCAAAGTTCTGCCTTGGTGCCGTGGTCAATCCCGGCGCAGATCCTTTAGAGCCGCAGATCATTAAGATGGAAAAGAAGATCGAGGCAGGCGCACTATTTTTTCAGACCCAGGCAGTCTATGACCTTAAGACCTTTGAAGTCTTCCTGAGT
>JAHISH010000062.1 GCA_018818365.1 Candidatus Omnitrophota bacterium
ATACCCGGCCGATAAGATATCCTCCCCAGATAGGATCTTGCGTAAAGAAGGCGGTAGTTTTGAAAGTCTCAATTAATTCTCCGTACGTACGACTTGCCAGAGGAAAGTTGACGTCAACGTATCCAAACCTTTCCGGTTCAAGCGTACGCTGCACTCCCTGCACTTTCTTGAGCATTTCAATCCCGACACCGATGTCATTCTCACCGATTGCCGCAAGGATATACGCTTCTGCGGTACTTAACCCTAACACAATGGCATATCTATGCAGGATTCCATAGATAATAGTGCCGTGTAAGGTCTCTTCATTAATAGTATCTTGAGGGAATAAAACAAATACGGTATATGAGCGGCCGGCATATTCTGCGGGAGAGGAAACCAGGGAGAGGGTAAGAGGATGCGGGGTACGATGACGGTCTTCGAAATCTCTCATTTTTCCGGCTAACGCAGGAGGCGCGCGGATTAGTACGCGGATTAGTATCGGAGTAAATGCAAATTCAGGAACAATAGATTCCCTAAAACGTCTATCCAGCTTTTCTCCTAAGGGATAGTCAACCCAACTTTGTTGCAAAAGTACCCAATCAATATCACAGAAAGTCATAATGCCCTCTAATTCTTGCATCTCCTCTTCGCTTAATGGGCGAGAGGAACGCACCGGATATACCGGGCTGCTTACGCGGCGAAGAACCGGGGGTAGAGGAGTTGTCCTTCTTAAAAACGCTTTTGCCATTTCTATTGGAGAACGAAGTTGACGGGCTAAGGTTTGATTGGGCCGCGAACCTTTCTTCTCTACCTGTTCCAATATCGGCATCAATAGCGATAATAAATACTCTGTGCGCTCGATTTCTCCTTGCCTTCGAGCCGTATTCAATTGATGTATCGCCTCATAAAAAGCCAACTTCCATTTCCAATCCCAATTGGTACAGCTTCGAAGGATAGAAAAACTACTCTTTCTCTGAACTGGGGATGATGCCTCCTTCTTAGGTCCCATCCCAAACAAATCCAAGACAGGTTCCAAAACCTCCGGGGGGATTTCGTGATGAATAATACTCTCTAATTCTGCTTCTTTTTCTTCACTCAAAGGCTCACTTGGCGAAAATGGGTGCATAAGACTGCGAAGATATTGTAGCCCTTCAAAGGCCTCAGTGATCCTCTCCGAATATTCTTGCCTTGGAATGGCTTCCTGTTTTAATGCCTGGGTAGCCCTGGACACTTCATTACGTGCCTTTAATAGAATCTGCTGCTGTGTGATATAATCCGAGAGTACAAGGAATAACTGATCTGCCCCAGATACAAATGCCGCATGGCACATAATCGCCCACCACAACTGCGGCGCATTCTGCACTGCCCTTCTACGTAAGTATTCTGTAAATTCCTCCCGGAATGCCTCTTCATGAGTCTGGCTTCCGGACATATAACGCTCCCGGTAATCCTGCATGAATCTACCCGTCAACTCAGCGGCGATAATTTTTCCCAGCATAAACTCAAAGAATTTCCTTAAACGCATGAGCTCCGCGGCAGTTAAGGACCTGCTGCCCTGAAGCATCTGATCGATATCCTGCAATGGCTCTCGTAAAACGACAAATTCAAGTTCATGTAAATATCGCGCAAATATTTCTTGAGGTTCAAGAAAATCTTCACGGATTATCTTCCCTACTAACCCCCAATTACCCTGTTTCAGAATCCCCAGGATCTTGATTGTTTTATCCTTAAGCCTGGCATTGCGCGTAACAACCTGTTCCCTTAAATCAACGAGTCTGCTTTTTTTAAGCCCTTCGATAACATGTTCAATCTCTATTTTACGCGCCTCAAATAATTGTTGATTAAGATGCAAGAGCCCCTGTACCTGTTTTAATCTTCCGCTTTTGAGAAGTCCGGCCACCGCCCTTAGCACAATCCGTGCGAGACGTTTTTCCTCTACCTTTATGCCTTTAAGCCGCGCTAAAAGGCTCTCCACCTGCGCATCAATCCAACCGCTATCCTCCTCTTCCATCTGAGATACTCTCGTATAGAGCTCTTGAAAAGACTCAATCCAAAGCATCTCTTCTCTTTCGGTATCGAACTGATGATCAAGCGCCCTCAATGCCTCCCCAAGGGTCTGAGAACGGCTATACCCATAGGTTAAAATAGAGGCCTGCCATCGCCGACTTACCCTCCGGTAGCGTTGTTCACGTACTCCCCACCCATCCCCCATAGGGGTAACTCTGGAATGCTCAAATTCCCGCGCAAGTCTCTGGTTGAGGATCATTTCTTTCTCTTTGCCCATCCAATTCATGACAGCGATCAATAAGAAATTCACATTTGTCTCCGTAAAAGGTACCCGGGGCTTCTTCTTTTTACGCAGTGCCTTGAGAGTTCCTCTAAGGAAAAAACGCGCCTTGACGACCTGCCTGAGGCGTTCATCCGGGATCATCCCGCCGAATTCATCCAGGAGTCTAGTCATATTCCTTTCTGTCTTACTCAATAATCTGGTGACCGGGCCAATAGATTCTCCCGCGCGCGCTAATTCAAGGCGTTGAAAAGACAAAACATATATATCGAAATTCATGATCGCAACTTCTTCATGCAGATATTTAAGGCACGCAGGATAATCGCTGTCTATTGCGTCAAGCACCTTGCTGATAGCTCTTCGTTCCGAAGCAGAGGTTATATATAATTCGATCAAGGCGAGTATCCACTCCCGGGCAGATTTACGGTATCCTAAGGATTTAAGTATTGCGCGCAATGCTTCTTTTTGTTCTTGGTTCCAGGAATAATTATGGGCGACAGGATATTTACTTATTAATACTCTTTCGGCGGGGCTAAGGCGGGAAAGAAAATCATCGACATAATCCTCTATCGGAGGCCCGGTTAGTTTACCCGAATCTTGCAAATACAATACCAATGAGATCTTAAATACTGCCCTGGAAAACTTCTTAAGCGATACATAACGATAAGAATTTTCTTTAAACCGCGCAATTTGTCCTTCCAGCGCGCGGAAACGCAAGTCCAGACCGCGCCTGGCTATCGGCGATGAAACACCCTGTCTTTGATACAACACCTTTAAAATTTCAACTTCTTCTTGTGAAAGAATTCCCTCCCTGACTAATGCCTCTTGCCATCTATCTAAGACGGTGGTATCAAATTGAGGAATCTCTCCGTAATAAAGCTCCCCTAAAGCCAAGAGAACTCTAAAAGAAATTCGGTTTAAGGTAAGACTACCCGGTCTTTCTTGATCCGCCACACTCCCTATCTTTCCTTCGGAAAGCTGCGCTGCGATATTCTCCATCTGCGCGCGGAGACTGCTCAGTGCGCATATCGCGCGTTTATATTGGGATAAAGAACCTTGACGCGGGTAGTTGACCCACCCAATCAATTCCGCATATTGCCCTTGAAAGGCAAGGCGATCTCCGCTTTCAATGGAACACGTGGTAAGGACTTTCTTTATCAGGCCTTCGAACTGAAATCCTTGAGTGTTCCTCCCAAAGCATAACCCTGCCATTGAAACGAATATCTCAGCGATTCCACTGATATTGGAATTCTTCAGGCGGCGGATAAACCTTTCGCGCACTTCAGATTCTTGCAGCACTTTCTCAATCAAAAAAGAAGGATCTTCCGATACTGGAGAAGAGCTGCGCATAGGGGACACTTCTGCTTCAGCTCCAGAACCGTCCCCGAACGACTTGAGAACCGTCCCCTTCTTACCGATGATGCAGGAAAGCAACATTCCCCAGATAATATTCTCGATCCCACTGGCCAGAACCTCATTGCCGCGGAAGAATGAAATATTCGACCACTGAATAAGATTCCATACCAGGTTATTCGCCAGGAAGAAAAAAATAAGCTCTCTTAACTCGTAGGCCTTGCCAAGCCATATGCGGTTACTTTTATTAAAAACATTTATCCTTCTTACAGACTCTCCGATACTCTTCATGATAAAAAAGTCATTCGCCCGCGCGGCAGTAGTCCAATAGATCCAGGAAAACGCGAAGAAAGTACCGTATACCGCATTGATCCAAGCCGCCTGACCCAACGCACTCGCTGCGACCGAAGGCGCGCTCACCCTAAAGAAGTATGTCATCAGCCAACTTACCGCAAAAGAGTAAAGAGTAATTAAAAAAGTCCTCCTGAAGATACGGTGTGGATTATTCTCATAGAAGATCTGATTAACCAGATTGCCGATAATACCGAAAAACAAAGGAAAGACGAGCGCATTGGTCATATACGGGTGTGTCTGCATACCTAAGATATACCAGGAAAAAAGTGCGCTGCGCAGTTCAGGAAAAATAAGAAAAGTGACCAGAATAATTGCTCCTATCCTTCCCGCAATCTGTTTATGGAGCGTAGGCGAAGAAGCATATTCAGAGGACACTTCTGCTTCAGCTCCAGAACCGTCCCCGAACGGTTTCAGAACCGTCCCTTTGTTGATGCGCGCAAGGATAAATGCAGGTTGGTTAGAATATACACCGCTACCCACATGTTCCGGGCGATGGGGAGAAACGAGTCCTTTATAAGTAGCTACCTCCGCCCATTCCCAACCACGTATCCGACACTGGTGATGGCACATTTTTGAGACTGTGCTCCATCGAGGCGACGTACGAACGTCATTACCGAAGAAGATAACACCGTTGCTTTTGACTTTCTGTAAAGCAAATGCAAATCGCCTCATCACCCGCTGCTCTTGCTTCTTGCGCTCTCTCCAGGGACCGCCATTCATGGAAAGATGCATCATGATAACGCAGGCAGTAGATTCTGGAGGAATCTGGCGATTAGCCGCATCAACAAATTCAATCTCGCCAAACGGAATCTGTATAGGCAACCTTCTAATTTCTTCCTCAAATACGCGGATAGCGCTCTCTATCTGCGCAATCGGACGATGGGATTGACGGGAAGGAGCCGGTATAACCTTTACTTTTCCGACGTATAATGCCGGTAATATAACTTCAAAAGGTCTGATAAACGGCCCTATTACGACGGCTGCATCATCTTCTTTAAACTGAATACTTCGCAATGCCCTGGACAAGTTCTGAAAAACAAAACTCTGGCTTCCTAGGCTTTTAAGAAGTGCCTCCGGTAAAAGAGAGATATTACTCTTGCCTTCTACAAACTTTGTTATCCATTCTTTTACGTCAAGGCCAAGATGTTCTTTTATCCCTGCCCACTTATCGCATTCGGGAATCCATAATCCAGCCTCCCATTGCGCAATAGCATTACCGGAAACCCCAAGAAAGGCACCTAACGCATCCTGGCTTAATCCAGCGCGTGCACGCGCTTCGAAGATCATTCTTCCTAATGCAGCGGTAAGTCTTTCCTTCGTTATTTTCCCCACATATCTTTCCACCTGAGGAACCCATATTTCTTTTGAGGAACTGCCAATTGGGGAAATGCTTCCTTGCGACAAAAACTCCTCAATATCCAGTCCTACGAGCGTCTTCAACGCAGGCCAATACACTCTATCCGGAAGATGCCCTTTCTCCCAGCCGAGAACAGTAGTATGGGTTTTAAGACCAAGAGCATCTTGTATCTGCTTTTGGGTTAAACTCTTCGCCTGGCGGGCGGCGCGAAATGTCCGGGCAAATTGTTGCCTCTGGTCGGCAGGTAAATGAATACGCGTCCTCTTCGTACGTGCCGAATCATCTTGAGCCGGAGAGCTTACCATGCGCGCAGATACGAAAATATCCCTTTGCGGCAGTGAAAAGACTTTGACCAGAAGGCCATCCGCGTTGAAAGGAACCATCGTTAAATTCCGGAAACCACGGAATCCATTGGGATTAAGAATAAAGAGCGCACCACGCCGTAACTCTCCAAGGATCTTACGCTCAAGGTCAGTCTCAAGACTTCTTGCCAATAGCGCATGGTCATCTCCGCGTAGGAATGGCCAATAAAGATACAACACATCGAATTCCGAAAAATCCGCAGAGAAGAAATCTCCTCGAATAAGGTGTATTCTTTCAGGCTGAAGATAATGCTGAGCCAATTCCCTTATGCACGCCTTACCTTTCTCGGATAGGTCAGTGTCAAACTCATACCCGGTAACCTCTGCGGCAAATAATGAAAAGATAGCCACATCAACCGCATTCCCAAATCCAAGGGTTAAGACTTTTTTTCCCTGCATGAATTGCTCTGCGACGGCAACCAATGTTTTCATATCAGAAGGGTAAAAAATTGTTTCATTCTCAGTCCTCTCCCATACTCTACCAGGGATTCTTCCCGTATGGCATCCATTTGAGTAGAAACAATCAATATATGCTATTCTTCTTCTTAATCCACTCCGTCTTCCCCATGGTACGGCTTCCAACGGCAAACTGGTAAATGAAGGGGACACTTTTCGAACGGCTCTAGAACCGTCCCCGAACGACTCCAGAACCGTCCCCATCAGAGGTGAAGACGCGTTATCATCAGGGGACACTTCTGATCTTGGCTTCAGAACCGTCCCTGCTAATCGAAGGACTTCTGAGGCAAAAACGTTCTTTGCGCGCCAATTAGGTAATCTTTCCCTGTATTTCGGTGAAATTACCCTAACAACCTCCCCTAACTGCGCGATAGTATAAGAATGATTTTGTTCTCTTAAAAGGCGTAAAACTAATAATAAATGCGGGGTGCGCAACGCTGCCATTTCAGGGATAAGAAGTCTTAGATAAGGAAGAGATTTTACTGCATCCCAATAATCTCTTAAAGGCTGAGCCAACATCTCCTCTTGCAATTCTTGCGCACGCGCATCGAGTTCCGCCTCTAGAGCTATTTTTAGAGAGGGATCGTGTAGCTGAATACTTGCCCTGAGGACTTCTAATTGCGCAACAGGTATATTTCCTTGCATGGCACGCCGAATCCTGAAGGCCTCAAAATTATCCTCTGCGTTGTCCAGTTCAATTAAGAGTTCATTTCTTTTTCCGGAATTTCTCACCGTCATAGTCTCTCTTAACTTGCTAAACGTCTCTCGACTCGTTGCCTCATCCATGGCCTTTCTGACTCGGCGTACCTCCTGGTTTTCCTGCGCACTCAGAATAGCGGCAGTACGAAGCGCAAGTAACGCAGTCTCATCTGACAAACCCAATTCAGAAGAGATCTTTATCGCACGCAACCTCTCAGTATCATCGCCGGATTCTTGAATTAATCCCTTTACATGTCCTTCTTCCTGGCGTACCGCTTCTGATGCAGCCTCTCGTGCAGCTGCAAGCCTGGCTTCCACTTCCTCTCTTACCTGATCAGAAAAAGACGCTCCTCTTAATCTCCCCTCTATACTCTCTATCTTATCACGGTTGATTCCGGCAGCCTTAAGGTCCCTTAATAATATGCCTGCTTCTTTTTCGATACGATCTTGCAATTCTTCTATAGATGCGATCCGCGCATTAAGCATATTCCTTAATGCGGCCTGACGCCGGGCGCCACGAAGATGAAAAGTCCCTCTCATGCTCTTTAAAGCTGCAAGGTCATTATTAGCGCCTATCTCTTCTGCAAGACATCTGGCTTCTTCTCTCTCTGATCTCTCACGTGCTAAGATTTCGTCTCGCTTTTGCTTAATCTCTTCCTCTAACTCCACGCATAAGCCCGCATCAAAGACCTGCGCACCAATCACAATACCGTGAATATCCCTTAAAGTACCTGCTTCACTAATATCCTGACGGACTCTCTTTGCTTCTTCTTCCTCCAATGCTACTCTTTGCTGGATACATGTGATCTTCTCTTCAATTATCGTTCTCAATATTTGACGCGCTTCCAAATCAGAAACCCCTTCAATAACGATAGCGTTCAGTAACGGTATATCCTGCGGCAGATCTCCAATTCTTGCAATCTCCGCTTCAACCTTAGAAACCTCCTCTTGATGGCAGTGCGTTAACCACGCAGGGTCTTGCGCAACTCTCAGTCCTTCTTCAATTGCGGTAATTGCATTCTCTAATGTGGTGCGGATCCCCGATTTCTGCCTCACCACTTCTTCCTCCCGGCGCCCCTGAAGATAAAGATATAAATCAAGTTCAGAAACTTTAGCGGCGCGCTCAAGCTGTGTTTGTAATAAAGGCAACGCTTCTCTGCGCTGCCTACCATTGTTGCGGGTTGCGGTAAAAAGTTCATCTAAGTATTCCTGATGTAATTGAGCAGGAGCTTCTCCCATCTCAAAGAGGAGTAAGCGAAGATTATGGCACGCCGCAGGACTCAAATCGCCGCTTTCAATCAACTGAAAAAGGAGAGACGGTAGTGCTGCTTTCATAAAATCATATTTTTGATATTCGGCGAGAAAACCTTTGCGCATCTTTGAATTGCGCTCCTCATCTCTCCTAGAATTTGAATCTCGGAAATAGCCGAAGACATGTATCAAAGCCTCAACCACATGCTTCTCGATCTCAATACCTTTGATTCCAGGAGACCAACGCGCGTAGCAATAAAAATAGAATGCCACATATAGTGCTCCGTTTTCATGAGTAGCAGGGAATAGCTTATCTAAAAACGCGCATGCTTCAGGCAAATACTCTCTCCCCTTTAAGAAGAGGAGTCCAACTAATTCACTTAATAGATCAGTATTTTCGGGATCCTTGAGCTCGGCACTTTTTAGTAACGTAAATGCTGCCTCCCGATATTCTGGTCTCTGGCCATCAATTCTGAAAAGCTGTACATAGGTGCGGCCTAAATAACGAAAGGCCATTATTTCGTCGGGCTCATGTGCGATATATTCTTCCAACAATTCTCTCGCAAGGCGGATGTCGGCAACCTCATCCGAAGTACTTAGGAGAGCCACTGCCAGAGGCTTACAGACCACGTATGATTCTTCATCTTTGTCCCTATGTAACAATGCCTCTCTACCGACATCAATAGTCTTCGCATTTAACTCTCTGATTTCCTCAGGATCACTAACCCCATCTCTTCTATTCTGATACGCAGAAGGCAAATAAAAAAGCTCTGTGCGGTCCGCATCAGTATCTTCGGCAAGCGCTAACGCCCCTTCAAACGCTTCGATCGCTAACGTGTAGTTTCCCGTATTAAAAGCAAACTCGCCTTGCGTGGATAAGATCGCTTTTCTCAAAATACGAGAGATACTATCTCCTTCGGGTAATTGCGCAACCGCTTCATTCATTGCCTCTAACGCACGTCTCTTCTTTCCCTGCCCCCATGCTTCCACTGCTGTTGTCAGAGATTTCTTCAATGGGCCTTCAGGGATTTTTTCTTTTACTCCGAATGCCTGTGCCAGGCTATCCGATGGGCCCCCTTCGTCCGTAGGCATAGAGGGATCTTCTGTCTCGGTCGGCTGAGAAACTTCAGGTGCTGACTGAAGAGTTTCTTCTACATCCTCAAGCTCTTCCTGCGGGAGCCCAGAAATCAACTCTCGTACGGTTGCTTGCAAAGGTTCTTCTTCAGCAACCTCCCACGCCTGAATATCGCGTAAAAGAAGGCGAATATTCAAGCCGATAGGACTTTCTAAAGGACTCTCCTCGGCAAGATGCACTAATATCCGAATAATAGAATCCTGATGAACTTCCGCGCCATTAAACGCAGACACAAACTTTTCCCGCATTTTCTCAATAAGAGTTTGATTATCTGTTACGAAATTCCTGAATGTATAGCGTAGTGCCTCTTCAGCTTGAGCTTGATAAAAAGGTAGAATTTCTTCAGGAGGTTGCAGTGAAAGGAGTCGTAAGGCTGCAAAATACGGTTGAGAGATATCCCCGGATTGCATTGCTGCGTCAATATGAGAAAACGCCTCCTCTTCCCTATTCAAACGTAATAGTCCAGCGATAATCTGTACCCTCACTTGACGCTCCCCTGAAACGCGACGGGCATGTACCATCTGCCACCACTCCACCGCTTCCGCAAGAAGACTCTCCCGTACAGACCCTTGTGATTCAAATTCACACGTCGCACTTAAGGCGTCTCCCAATAACCCCATAATCCTATTATCCTGAGGATGTTTAGGCTGTAATTTCCGTAATAAGACAAGGGCTTCTCGAATACTCTCTTCACTTTCAAGAATAATAAGTGCAGAGGCAAGATTCCCTTGGGTGATTAATTTTTCTTCTGCTCCCAGATTACCTACATTAAGGACTCTTCTGTATAATTCTACTGCCCTCGTATAATACTCTACGGATTGTGATCTGTTGCCCTCTACCCGTGAAAGAAGCCCTAAGTTTGAATAAGTAGAAGACAAATAAAATAGGATTCTTCTATCATCAGGATCTATCTCATATCCTTTCTCAAGGGTTGCCCGGGCTTCCTGGAATTGATACAGCTGACATTCAGCAGAACCCCGTGCTCCGTAAATCATCACCCATATATCCGGCGGGATTTTATTACGGATAACCTCCGGTAAGGCAAATATACGCATGACCATATCAAGCGCTTGTGTAAGTGTTTCTTTGGGATCGACTGTGGTCTGTGCAAGTAAATCCATGGCCCTCTTTAACAAATCCGGCCATGTCGCTGCATCAACCAAGGTGAGGGGATCAACCACTCCTGCAAGAATTGATTCTTGCGGCTTTTGTTCCCATGGAAGTGGAGCGGGACCAGCGGCTGTTTCAAGGGCAAGCGGCTTTTTTTGCTGCGGACTTTTTCTTTGTGTCGGTTGCTGCTTTTTCTTATTTTTTTTTACCGGAGAAGATGAAGAACCATGTCTAGGGGACACTTCTGATCTTGGCTTCAGAACCGTCCCTGCTTCGCGGCCGATGGCTTTTCTTATCCTCGCAGAAGCCGCGGGGGCAATGACATCTAACAACTTCAAAGCGTCAGTTTCTAGAGGAAGGCCTCTACGGATATTTTCAACAAAGATAACTTTACCTAAAACTGTGGTGAGCATTTGACGCTGCTTCTCGAACGAATCTAACTCCTGTCCTGCGCGGCAATACTCCTGTATTAAATCTTCTATCGTTGTTCCCGGGGAGGCATCGCGTGAAACTTCATGCTGCAAGAGATTCGTTCTAATCTGCAATCTTCCTGGGTCATAGAGATACCCCACGCTTTCCAGTGAATCTATAATTTGAGTCCTGCCTCTACGAAGAAGTATCTCCTCGCTATAGGAATCCTCCCCCCGTGAGTATCGTACTATTACCGTACTAATAGTGCCTGAAGCACCAAAGAGCGCCGCACTGAGAAATTCAAATAATAACCAGGTTGAAATATGAGGATGCGCAGGTGGCATGGCCACGACTACGCACTCTTCCCCTTCCGAATAGACCGCGGGGAGAAATTCCGGAATACCAATTCCGGTGAGAAAATCATGCGCCCATGCAACCAGGTCAGGAACGGATTGCTGATTGTATGCCATAGGAATGACCAACTCTATTCTTCTTGCGACCACATAGCCGCATAACGCATCTATGCGCTCAAGGTGCGAAAAATACTCTAACCACCTCTCTCCATATTCCTGCAACATACTATCTTCCTTATCCCCGGACTCACGAACTAATCTCCTGCGTAACAGATTCCATTCCCCTGCACTCAATAAAGAATACCTGTGGTCTTTCCTAAAATTTCTCCACACCTTGAGGAATCTTTGGACCCCATCCCACTCAACTACAGAGGGGAATCCTAATTCCTGAGGACTCAAATACTCCGGCATCCCCTCCACCCCAATATCGTATTCCATCATGACACTGAGTACCTCGCGGCTGTATCCGGCGGCCTCTTTACGTTCTAAACTTCTGTCTTCTCGTTGGATATGTTCCGCTAAAAGCGAGACGATACTGATGAAATCCCTCCTATAACTACTCTCCTGGATTAACCAAAGCAAGGTTTCTTTCGCGCTCTTGCGTAACACTGCACTGCCCCCCGCAAGATTTTCTCCCGCAATGGCGATGGCTTCTCGATATAATTGCCCCTGCCCCCCATAATGATATTGGGCGAAAAGTGCCACTGTTCGCTGTGCGAACATCTGTAATTCGACTAACGCAGTAATGAACTCTAAATGTTCTTGCGATACAACTATTACCCTCCTTCCGGCTAAGTCTGGGTCCACGGATAAAAGCTCGTTTAACACAAACCACTCTTCGGATAAAGCTGCGTTTACAATGCTTGTCTGGAAGGCCATTCCTAACCGTTCAATAGGAACTGTTCGTCCGGCCAACAACCGCATCGTATCCTGCGCAATCCCTCGCAAGTAGATAACTTCTTGTAATTGACCTCTTAATCCTCTCTCCTGACAAAGATTAGTTAATTGCACCTGTGGTAGTTTTATAAGCCTTAAAACAGGAGGAAGTGTTGATGGGTAATAGCGCATATTACGTATGGTGGCGTGTATTCCCCTCTCTAACTCTTCACGAGGAAACTCTATTTCCTTGCGGAGTAAATAATAAAAGATATTCTGAGAAGACTCTCGGATACGAATACTGGGATGACCAAGTAACTCGATTACTGCTTTAAGCTGGAATCCGCTCAGAGGTTTACCATTCTCACGCATTATCTGCACAAGTACATCCTTAAGCCACAGAATAAGTATATAATCGGCACATTCAGCAGTAATAACCCCTGTATCGACATACAACTTAACCAGCCCTGTGATTTCAATGCCCTCGTTGATGGCAAACATATAGATAAATTGTGCATCCCAGGTTGTCCATTCTGATTCGGAAGGATTCTCCCCGGGTTCCTGCAAGAGGTTGCGCAATTCATGTCTCAATAATGCAAGAAACAAAGCGGTTCCGGCGTTCTCTTGTGCGGAATTCAACTCTTTTATAATTAACGGCAGCGATTCGTGCAGACATATGACGGAAAGATTACGGTAGCTTCCGGAAAGGCAACTGATAAAGATTCGCTTGAGATTATCCCTCACCAAGAAATATTGAACCGGGAGGAATATCGCAGGATGAGAGTCAGGTCTTCGCGGCATTTTTTCCTCCATCATAACCTCAAGCAACTCAGAGAAACTTACCTCTTCAGTTATTCTCATAAGCGAGACAGGAATAAGAAACGTTCGTTCTTTTATATGCCGAACTACAAAAGCTCGGGGAGCATTGCGTATTACCAGATTTACGACGCTGTTATCTTTTTGACCTGCTATCGCATCTTCGGCTTGCTTCGTCAGCTCCGTCAGCTCCTCCGGCGAAAGAAGATCTTTCTTTGCCTTTCCCGCATACGGACCGCTCTTATCAGTCTGCGCGCTAAAGTAATGGGGAATAGGGCGCGGAAAGCGCATCCAGAAAGTCCCCCGCACTGTTTTCGCCGGTAAAGAAGGTTTCTGTGCCGGAGAAGATGCGGAACCACGTCTAGGGGACACTTCTGATCTTGGCTTCAGAACCGTCCCTAAGACTAGTTCGGACGGGAGGTTATCGACAAACATGTGCACCGCACGCGTAACGTTCCTATGCAATGCCCGGTATTCGGCAAAAAGTTTGAAGACAAACTGTTGGGCATACTCTATTCCCTGCCCTGATGCCTTTCCGTTTTCCATATATATTAATGCAATGAGGAATTCAAAGAAAGAAGCCCGGTACTGCGCTCCTCCTATGCCGGGCAAGAGAGATTTTATAATCCTGGTCTGCATATCCGCAGAGGTGAGCATATCGAGATGCCTCTTAAAATACCCGACTTTTACGCTTCTGCCTAACTGCCGGAAAAGCTCACGGCTAACCACATAGTGAAATACGGCATCCCCAACCATATAGTACCGGCTATCAACGGGAAAAATATAGCTACCACGTTCTTCCCGAAACTCAGGCAAGGTGTTGCGTAAAATGTCTCCTCTTCCGTCTTGAGGGAGGAACTCTCCCACCAGAAGAGCGATTTTCTGTAATCTCTGTGAATAGGCATTATACGCAGGAGGCTTTAGTCCGTATGAAGACCACGTCTGTTCCTCAGGAGAAGAGGGAAACTTACGTTGAAAGACCCAAGCCAGATAGGATTCGACAAGAAAACATGACAGTTGAAAATTGTCAGCAGGAGTAAGCGCCAGAAGCAGAAGAATAAGAGAAGGCATATCTAACGCCGCGCAATCGGGGATTTGCTGCGCAGATTCTTGATAATGCCGGTATCGCCCGAGAAACTCCGGCATACTCCTGCCAGCCTTTTCCTTACACCACCGATCAAGTGCATTCCTGGACTTTGCCGTATCAACAAACCGGCCCATAAGATGTAGCGGCAGAAGGGGGTAACAACGCACTAAAAAATCAATCGCAGCACACTTCAATGTCTCTGCGCCAATCGTCTGCAATAAACGAACCTCTCCTCTTCTGACTACCGTACACCCCTGGTTGAAGAACTGCAGATTCGTCGGCATCAAGACCAGGGACGGTTCTGGAGTCGTACTGAGAAGTGTCCCCTGATTGCGCACCGGTGAAGAGATGGAAAAATACCCCTCTAAACGGCTACATCCTTGGAATCGAGGAAATCTTTGAACTTTCTCACAAAAACGTTCGAGAACAATTATCCCAAGATGTCTCTCTCCATCTTTTGCTGCTTTAAATAAAATTTCTGTTTCTAGGGGACTGTCCACTTCTTTTAGTGTTTTCAAATTCCCTAAAAATCGGGTCATCTTACTTACCGGACGGCGATTGTCTCCTTGGAATTTCTCCAAGAGTTCTTCAACATGCGGATAGAGATATTCGCAGCGAAAATCAGTTTCAAATAATACATAATACCCCTCGAAAACAAGTGAGTAGAGCACATCCAGTACCCCTTCTGCATCAGGAAATTCTCGAGAAAGCGTATATCCGATTGTCAAAAGTTCTTCGATTTTCTCAAATCCTATATCCTCACCTAATGCTTCTTGAGAGTGAAGCATCGCTAACGCTGCATTGCGGCACCTCCCTATAATATAAAAAACCTGTTCTTGCGCCAATGCAAAATGAGAATATCCTCTTATTAAATCGCTCGACGCAAGGAGTATTTCCTTTGCGGCCACAAAATCCCTCACTCTAATTGCTTTCTTAAACCCTCTATGCATCCGTTGGAATTGACTCCAGAGACCAGAAGGAGGGCATCTTTTTAAGATACGTTCACCTTTAAAACCAAAAGCGTCTGTATCGGAAACAGGGGAGCTAGAGGAAGTGCGTGTCTTGATAATCCCCTGCAGTTTACTGAACGCCTGATTCCTTCTCGCAGCCTCTTCTTCCGATTCCTCTTCTACTTCAACGCCTTCCTCAATGATATCTATTTTAAGGGCCTTTAAGAAAGAAACTTGCAGTTTCTCACTGAGACCTAATTTCCTTTGATCGAATTCTTTCCTTAAAATATCCAATAATGCCGCTTCCAGCGCGGACTCATCTTGCGCAGGAGTAATTACATACTCACGGATACTCTGCGCAAGACGCTCTAAAACCCGGTACATGACTGCCCGCAAAACAAAGTTCCTGAGTTTTGAGGCATTGTCCGGATTCTTTACCGCCATTGCGCTCAAGAGAGGCTTCTTCTGTTGCGTGACGTCATCATAAATGGTCACGATCAATCGAAAGGTTCGCGACTTCGCACTCTGCGTTGCTTCCGTTCCATCCACTATCCAGGCATAGCGGGTAAACAAATTCAGCTCTGAACCGACAGCCTCAGGACTTCCATGAAGCTCAAGCGTATCGCGTAATTGTGCTGCCGCAGTGATATACCCTGCGATCTCATCGGGATTCCCAAGGATAAACCTGCGCATCACGATATTGCCGCTATCAAGATAGGTATATACATCTTTGACCGCGCGTAACTCCCTGACCTCCTTTTCTCTCTGACCTTCCAATAAACGTTCTCTCTCCGGGTCTAATTGAGGCTTTAATACCGCTACACAACCATCAACCGGAACCTCCTCAAGCAGTTTTGACAACGCTAACTTTCCTAATTCATCCCTCTCTTGGAAAGTATAGCCAAGTTCAAGAAGCTGTGCAAAGAGTGCATTCATCGTATATACTTCCAGGGGAATATTGAGCGGTTTTTCCTCTTCTATCCTGCGGTTATGGGTATAGATGACAAATTCGACTGCGCGGCGCAGTATTCTTCTTAAGCGTAATACTTTTGGCTCCTCTTCTGAACCCTCTTCGGTTTCAGGCCTATTCTTTTCTTCGCGCGCAATCTCTGCAATACAGGTTTCTGCGATCGCGATACGTTGCAACGCTATGGCCTCTTCTTTTTTAGTCCTCTCATTCCAATCCTGCATTGACACTCCTCTTTCAACTGCCAGCTTACGCTTCGCCTTTATAATCTGGCCTGCTTTTTCGGCATAATCACGCATCGCCCTGAGGTCTTCAATACGACGGCAATCATCGCTAAGAATCGCGCTCATGCTTATATGGAACCATGCCGTACCGTTATAACACGGGGCGTAATAGGTCTCGAACAAATACCTCAAGGGGCGTTCCGCTCCAAGTATAGACTGCGTGGCTTCTTCGAAATTCTCAAATACCTTACGGTCATTAAGTAGGAAACCCTTTATATATTTCTGTATTTCCTCTCTATTCCCTGCATGTAACAACGTAAGCACTTCACGTATGCGTTCATTCCAAACCCGGATATCAATGGCAAACGCAGGCTCCACGCAAGCTTCCTCAATCTGTTCTCCCGCGGATGCTGCTTTCTGTACAAGCTCCTGAACGACCCCTTTGGAAGTCATCTCCATAACTTTCCTTATCCTATTAAGGTCGGTGCCTGCCTCTTCTCTCTGTCGGGCCAATTTTGCCGCTTCTTGTGCTTGAAGTAAGGCTTTTGCTGCTTCTAGGAAATATTTTTGCGCTTTTCGTAAACTATCTTGGTCCTTACGAACTACAAGTATCTCAGCAGCCTGGCGGCGTGCCAACGCAGCCTGTAGATATATTCTTTTCCCCAGAGCAGCGGTGTATACCTGGCATAATCTTTCTAGATAGCTGGTCTCCGGAGACTCTGCCGGTTCTTGCTGAAGAGGAGGATGAACAGAGGCTCCTCTATTTTCATTGGGTCTTCTTGGCCCTACCGGAGAAGAGCAACCTAACGTCAAAACGGGTAAGGCCTCAACCCCCAAACATTCCTCGGTAAAATCGATTACCTTCAGACAATGCAGCCACGGATTGATCTTACGTAGAATATCCTGCACGGCATCATCGTAAATTGCCTGTAAACCATTGATTTCTATCCGGTCAGTGACCCTATTCGATAAATTCACCAATCCAAGGATGGTATCGCGGGCAGTACTTGCGCCAAAAATAATTCTTCCTTCCGGAGCTAATATCCCTGAAGCCTCAAACATCAATCTCCTGGCAGCACGCAATATCGAAACAGTATCATGATTGAACCGCTGCCTTCTTGTCATTAAAGGATGGTAATCAATCGGGAAATTAAGAAATATCAAGTTGAACTTTCCTGGAAGAGTCTCAATATCGTGCATCTCTTCTTCTGTATAGCAGTGGATATCACATCGTTCTGAAGATAGATATACCCATTGCGCCATGAATCTTCCCTTCAGTTCTTTTGAATAAAAAGCCTCAAAAGGCGAAGGTAAAAC
>JAHISH010000063.1 GCA_018818365.1 Candidatus Omnitrophota bacterium
ATGAGTCTGCATTCAGGGCAGCTGCCGAAAAATACAAGGGGAGGCTGTTCGTGAAAACAGGTTTTGATGAGTCCCTGTCCCATCTCATTTACTCAGGGTGTGATTTTTTTCTTATGCCTTCAAAATATGAGCCGTGCGGCCTTGGGCAGATGATAAGTTTGCGATATGGGACAATCCCGCTTGTCTTCAAGACCGGCGGGTTGGCCGATACCGTTAACAATGAGAATGGATTTGTGTTTGATACCTATTCTGCGCAGGATCTGGTAAAGACCATCGTCAAGGCAGTCGCTTCCTTTAAAGATAAGAAAGATTGGTCGGCCTTGGTCAAGAGAGCCATGCAGTATGATTTTTCCTGGGAAGAGGCCGCAAAACACTACCTCGACCTATATGCCAAACTTAAGAAAAAATAAGAAGAAAAAGATTATTCTTGGCCTCACCGGAAGTTTTGGCAGCGGTAAGACTACGGTGGCACAGTGCTTTAAGTCTTTAGGGGCGTGTGTCCTCGATGCAGATAGGGTCGCGCACCAGTATCTTCTTCGCGGTACCCCTACGTATCGCAGAATTGTCAGGCTTTTCGGAAAAAGAATACTTGGTTGCCAGGGGCGCATAGACCGCGCAGAACTCGGAAGAATCGTCTTCAACGACGAAGACCTGCTTTTAAAGCTTAACGCGATCGTACATCCCGCGGTAAAAGAAAGTATGCGCAGGGCGATAGGTGCGTGCCGCGCGCGCGTGGTGGTCTTGGATGTCCCTTTATTGATTGAAGCACGCCTGCAGGCAATGGCCGATAGAGTGGCCGTGGTTACTGCCCCGAGACAGGCCCAGATAGAGAGGATCCAAAAAAAGAGGGGACTCTCCAAGAAAGAAATACTCGCTCGTATCCGGTCTCAGCTCCCTCTGCGCGAGAAAGTACGCGCAGCGGATTTTATCATAGATAATAGTGCAAGTAAGAAGGAGACGAAAAGACAGGTAAAAGAGATTTGGAAAAAACTGGAGGAAATGTGGAAAAGCTTGACATCGGAAAACTGAAAGAGACCAAGATCGTGGAATTAAACAAAATCGCCAGGGATATGAATATTAACGGCATCAGTGGCCTTAAGAAACAAGACCTGATCTTCAAGCTGCTGCAGGCCCAGGCGGAAAGAGAAGGCTTGATGTTCGGAGAGGGAGTCTTGGAGATTCTTCCTGAAGGGTTTGGGTTTTTGCGTTCCCCCAATTACAATTATCTTCCCTGTCCCGATGATATCTACATTTCACCTTCCCAGATTAGAAAGTTTGACCTGCGCACCGGAGATACGGTAAGCGGGCAGATACGACCTCCTAAGGAAGGAGAGAAGTATTTTGCGTTGCTAAAAGTTGAGGCGGTTAATTTTGAGAATCCGGAAGACGTCAAGGACAAGGTCCTTTTTGATAACTTGACGCCGGTCTACCCGCGTGAGCCATTCGAGATGGATAACAAGCCTGATGATATATCAGTGCGGATTATGAGCCTTCTGACTCCTATCGGTAAAGGGCAGCGCGGTTTGATTGTTGCCCAACCCTATAGCGGGAAGACCGTTCTTCTGCAGAAGATCGCCAATGCCATTATGAATCACAATCCTGATGTGGTTCTGATTGTGCTCTTGATAGATGAGCGGCCGGAAGAGGTCACCGATATGCAGAGAAACGTCAAAGGAGAAGTTATCTCTTCGACCTTTGATGAGCCGCCGGAGCGTCACGTGCAGGTTGCCGAGGTGGTCTTGGAGAAGGCAAAGCGCCTGGTGGAGCATAAGCGGGATGTGGTAATTCTTTTGGATAGTATCACGCGTCTGGCACGGGCCTATAATTCGGTGGTGCCGCACAGCGGAAAGGTGCTTTCAGGAGGAATTGACTCTAACGCCTTACAGAAACCGAAGCGATTTTTCGGCGCGGCGCGGGCAATTGATGAAGGCGGCAGCTTGACTATTATTGCCACCGCGCTGGTGGATACGGGAAGCCGCATGGATGAGGTCATTTTCGAAGAATTTAAAGGCACCGGCAATATGGAATTGCAGCTTGACAGGAACCTTTTCCAGCGTAGAATCTATCCAGCGATCGACATCAAACGTTCTAATACGCGGCATGAGGAGTTATTAGTGAAGTCGGACCAGCTGCAGAAGATATGGATATTGCGCAAGGTGCTTAATGAGCTCAATAACGTAGAAGCCATGGAGCTTCTTATCGAGAAGCTGGGGAAGACCAAGAATAATGAAGAGTTCTTAAACAGTATGAACCAATAGTCGGCTACAAGCCGCACGCTGCACGCTACAAGCTTGACGCTTGAGGCCTGAAGCCGTTTTGAAAGGGGGCAACACTATGAAAGAAAAGATCCATCCTAATTACAAAGAGAGTACTATCGTCTGTGCCTGTGGGGAGACCATCCACACCCGTTCCACCAAGCCCAGTATCCGTGTGGAGATTTGTTCGAAGTGCCATCCGTTCTTTACGGGCAAGCAGAAATTCGTCGATTCCGCCGGGCGTGTCGATAAATTCCTTCGCAAGTACGGCAAGAAATAATTCATGTTTGAAAACTTCAAAAGTATGCTCGTGCGCTACGAGGAGCTCCAGCATTTGCTGGCCTCCCCGGAAGTCGCCACCGATAAGCATCAATATCAGAAACTCGCGAAGGAACTTTCTAGTCTCAGAGAGCCGGTGACGCTCTTTCTTGACCACCAGAAGGTCTTAGAAGAGCTTCTGGGAATGCAAAAGGTCCTTGGAGACCGCCACGATAAGGAGTTCTTGGAGTTAGCAGAACAGGAAGTAATCCATCTGAAGGCCAGGCAGCAAGAATTGGAAACGAAACTTCAGGATATCCTTGCCGGAGGAGACGAAGATCTTGGACGGAATTGTATCGTGGAGATCAGGCCCGGCACCGGCGGCTTGGAGGCAAGTCTCTTTGCCGCGGATCTTTACCGTATGTATACCAAATACGCCGCAAAACGTAATTGGGCGGTAGAGTCGATGGCACTCAATGAAAATGAGCTGGGCGGATTCAAGGAGATTGTATTCTGTGTCCAAGGAAAAGATGCCTTTAAACGCCTAAAGTATGAGAGCGGGGTGC
>JAHISH010000064.1 GCA_018818365.1 Candidatus Omnitrophota bacterium
AGTCTATTACAGACAATCGCCAGCTTCCTCGAGCACGAGAACCACTCGTACGAGTAGCCAAGGCAGTATTAGTTACCCATGAATATGCCCAGGGCCCGCTCGTTGGCAAAGAAAGCTTCAGATTAGAGTTAAGCGTTGCCGTATTAGGGCCGCTGGCATAATTGCTTGTCTCCATGCGGTAAATCTTCTGCGCCGCCACTATCAGCTTAAGGCTAGCCTTGGCTTCGTTATCATAGGCGCGCTCCTTGGCTCCGCCGAACGTAGGCACGGCAAAAGTCGCTAAAAGACCAACAATGATCATAACGATAACCAATTCCACCATAGTAAATGATTTTTTCATATAAGACTCTTTCTGAAAATCCATGAATTTTTACTTGAATGGATGGTTTCCAGTAACTGCACCCGTAGAATCCATTATAATAAACTTAGCATTTACATCAGGTGCACCGCCAGTTCTAATCGCATTACACGTATATCCGGTGTAGCTTCCTGCGCAGTTATAATCCCAGTCAGGATCGGCGCCAATCTGCTGAATATCGATAACAGTAGCGAATTTCGTTTGGCAATCCGATACAGTACAACTCTGATATGTTTCCTTCTCAGCATACCACATCTTCTGCGCCTTACACACTAACGCAAGGCTGTTCTTTGCTTTTGCCACCTTTGTCTTCTCAATAACTTTTCCGAACTGAGGCACGGCAAAAGTCGCTAAAAGGCCGATAATGATCATAACGATAACCAATTCCACCATCGTAAAACCCTTTACTCGTCTCATTTCATCTCCTCCTTATAGGTATTAAGCTTCACTGCATTTAACATTATACTTTATCCCTTTCTACTCAATGCATCACCTCCTTCTTTGCATTCTCATACTAACTATACACAAAATTAGCCCCCCATATTGGAAAGCTGGAATATAGGCAAAAACATCCCGATGACCATCGTCCCAATGACTCCGCCAAGAAAAACCATAATCAAAGGCTCAAACATAGCGACTACTCGCTCCAAGAAAGTCGCGGAGTAATCTTCGTAGAAGGAATTAATCTTCTTGAACATCGCAGGCAATTCACCGATTTCCTCACCCACCCCGATCATTTGCACGGTCATCCCGTCGAAAAAGCCGCTCTTAGTCATTGACTTGGCAATACCTTTGCCTTCCCTAACATCATCTTTTATGGTACGAATAATATCACCTAAAATAACATTTCCCACGCTATGTTCGGAAATCTCCAGTGCATAAAGTATAGGGACCCCGCTTTCAAGAAGCGTAGCCATATTTGAAGTAAAACGTTCCATGGTGACCGCTCGGAAAAACTCCCCCACCACCGGAAGGCTGAACTGTAATTTTTCAAAATTACGCCTGCCCATGGGAGTTTTGACGTATGCCTTAAACCCATAGATAGCGCCACCACCGCCCAGAATGATAAAAAGAAATTTAGTACGTAAGAAGTCACTAATATTCATCAGCATCATCGTCAACGCAGGCAGTTCCATACCAAAACCCTGGAAGATCCCCATAAACGTGGGCAGAATCTTTAGCATCATGAATAAGAGCGCTCCGATCCCCGCGGTGAGAAGGATGATTGGATAGGTCAACGCGGATATAATTTTACTTTTAAACTGCTCGCCACGTTCCAAGAAAGACGCAAGACGACCTAAGACTGCGGCTAAATTCCCGCTTGCCTCGCCACTCTCCACCAGGTTTACCCATAGGTCTGAGAATACCTTGGGGTGCTTTGCCATCGCTTTATGGAAACTCAACCCCGCTTCCATATCTTTTTTTAGAACCTTTATTGCCTCACTCAAAATCTTACTGGAAATCTGCGGCTCAACAATCTGCAGACTCCTTAAAATAGTAATACCTGCACCAAGGAGTGTGGCAAGCTGCCGGCAGAAGAGCACTAGGTCCTCGGATTTGATTCCCCCATGCATCTTCGTAGGTTTTATCTTTATCGACGAATCATCCTCGGTCTTTTTCGTATCTTCGCTATGTACCGGGATAAGACTTCCCACGGTCAGGCCTTCATCCGCCAGGCGTTTTGTCGCCTCCTCCTGCGTGGAGCCCTCGATCGATCCGCTACTCTTCTTGCCCGCACTGTCTTGCGCTACATAAAAAAACTTTGGCATGTGTCTTACCCTCCCATAGTAATTGAGAGAGCCTCCTCTAAAGAA
>JAHISH010000065.1 GCA_018818365.1 Candidatus Omnitrophota bacterium
ATTACCGACAAACAAATCATCATCCGTTTATTGCTTTCTGCAATCTTAAGCGGCCTCATCGGCCTTGAACGAGAGATGCACCGCAGGTTCGCAGGATTACGCACCCATATCCTGCTATGCCTGGGATCCTGTCTTATCATGTTGACATCACTCTATGTTTTTGATATATATAGTGCAAGGGTTCCTCTAGACCCCACGCGTATTGCCGCAGGGGTGATTACGGGTATTGGGTTTCTAGGCGCGGGAACAATCATCCGCGAAGAAGAACGCGTGCGGGGCTTAACTACGGCGGCAAGTCTCTGGGTCGTCGCAGGGATAGGCTTATCGGTAGGTTGCGGATTTTATAACGCGGCAATCTATGCAACGGTATTGACACTTGTTTCTTTATTGTTCTTACGGCCGTTTGAACGAAAGATTGTGAATCTTACAGATTCCAAAAAACAATGAAACCAAACAAACCAAATACGCACGACCAACAAGGAGGTGAGTAGGTATGGCATTTAAGAAGAAGTCAGAAGAGAAGATACTCGATGTCGATGCCGCCATGCAAGGAAGCCTCATCTTTCGGGACCCGGTAAATCTGCGCATTAACGGCAAATTTGAAGGGACATTGGAAACAAAAGGCAATCTCACTATCGGACAGACCGCATCGGTTACTGCCGAAATTTCCGGAGACAATATTATCATCGGAGGAAAAGTAAAAGGAAAGATCATCGCCAAGGAACTGCTTACACTTTTACCGACGGCAATAGTAGAAGGCGATATCGTTCCCTCAAAACTCAACATCATAGAAGGGGCAATCCTTGAAGGCCGCTGTATCATGCTGCGCGACCTCTTGAATTCGGACGAAGTCGCACGCTATCTGGAAGTTGACCTCAACTCCATCATGGAGTGGGCAAACGCAGGAAAAATGCCGGCAGTCAAAGAAGGTAGCGATTGGCGTTTTGACCGCAAATCGATTGATTCCTGGGTCGCCTCAGGGAAGATAGGGAAATAAAGAACGCGTCGGATTACAAAAGGCACGACTAAAAAAGTATGGGTGAAGAAAAACTACTTACTGTTCGTGATGTCTCTATTCTCTTGGATGTTTCGGAAAAAGAGATAATGGACCTTGCGGAAAACGGCACACTCCCCGCGTATAAGGTGGGGGGAGTGTATCTGCGTTTCAAAAAGGATCAAATCTCTGAATATAGAAAATCCACCCGCGGCCATACGCGTAAATCCAACGCTTCACAGAAACACTCCCCCTTAGACCGGATAAGTGATTTTCTCTATTTTAATGACTTCTATATCCTGGCAACGGTAATCATCGCAGTCTTGCTTTTTATCATTTTTAAAGGATATTAGTTCACGATGGCTCCAAATAAAGGATACTGCGACCTTGGTTTTGCTAAGGTTGATCTGCATAGACAGGCACGCCGTGGTTTTGCTGAGGTAATTTACTGCCCGGGGAAGACAAAAGATTATCTTAAGAAGATTATCAAGGTTCTGGGCACCCATAAACAACCGCTTCTTTTGACCCGGCTTGAAAAAAACACCTATACATACTTAAAGAAGTCACTACCGGGCCTTACGTATAATCCCATAGCTCGCGCAGGGTATACCCGCAGTTCCAGAAAGAACCTCCGCGGGCATGTAACCGTAGTCTCTGCCGGCACCGCTGATATTCCTGTCGCAGAAGAGGCAGTAGTCACGCTGCAGGTGATGGGAAACCGTGTAGAAAAGCTGTATGATGTCGGGGTCGCGGGGGTACATCGGCTGTTCAGCAATATAGATTCACTTAAAAGAGCGACGGTGATCGTGGTCGTCGCAGGCATGGAAGGGGCACTGGCAAGCCTGGTCAGCGGACTGACGAGTTGTCCGATCATTGCCGTACCGACCAGTTGCGGATACGGCGCTAATTTCGCAGGACTCTCTGCGCTGTTAACGATGCTTAATAGCTGTTCACCCGGAATCGCAGTAGTCAATATAGATAACGGCTTTGGCGCCGGATATATGGCAAGCTTGATTAACAGAGAACGATGAAACCGAGGGACACGTCTATTTCTCTGGAAGAGGCGGTAAAATTTCACGGTCACTTGGGGCCGTATCTTGTCCTGGGTTTACGCGCAGGAACGCTTGCGTTACAACGCACAGGCAGCAAGAAATATTTCGGGATCAAAGTCAAGGTACAAGGAGCTACGCACAAACCGAAATCGTGTCTTATTGACGGATTACAGCTGGCTACTGGCGCAACGTATGGGAAAGGAAATATCAGAAAATCGAACGGGCCATTACTTTCAATAGAGATTAAGAATCGCCTCTCACAGAAAGGAATTCTCCTTCGTCTTACAAGATCTCTCTTAAGTGAATTATCATCGGCACGCACCCACGAGGAGTCAGAACTGCTGGCAAAAAAACTATTTCGCGAGAAGGCATCACTATTATTCATTGTTACAAAGCTTCATTAAACATTGAACATTGAACTTTAAACTCTTTCTTAGCCATGGCACTCTCAGGACTTGATATTTACAAATTGCTTCCCAAAACCAATTGCCGCGAATGCGGCCTTGCCACATGCTTAGCCTTTGCCATGCAAATAGCGAAAAAGGCAGTCCCGATCGATAAATGCCCCTACGTAAGCGCCGATTCAAAACAGATCCTGGAAGCCTCCAGCCTTCCCCCGATTAAACTGATCACCATCGGCGAAACAGACAGAAAGTTAACGATAGGCAATGAAACCGTAATGTTCCGGCACGAAGAAAAATTCCATCATCCGTGCGGAATAGGGTTCATTATCGAAGATAGTGAAAGCGATGCGCAGATAAAAGAAAAGCTCCAGCGAATCGCAGGCTTGCAATTTGAGAGGATAGGGCAAACACTGCAGCCTGATCTTGTGGCGATCACGCATTGCAAAGAGAAGGCGCGTTTCTTAGAGGTTGTGCGTATGGTCAACCAATGCTGCGCGTTGCCCCTCGTCTTAATTACTTCCCAGACAGACGCTTTACAGGAAGCCCTCACGCTAATAAAGGGGAAGAGGCCGCTTGTATACAGCGCAGGAACCAATAACCTAAAAGAATTCGCGCAGCTCGCAAAAGAGTATAGCGCAACGCTGGTAATCACTGCATCTGATCTTGAAGGGTTATCCACTCTCACCAAAGAAGCGGCTTCTCTCGGGATAACCGATCTTATGCTGGATACTGGCAAAAAGCCCCTTGCGCAGAAGATCTGGGATTTTACTCAAATACGGAAACAAGCGATAAAGAAATCCAATCGCAGCCTCGGATACCCCACAATAGCGATAATAGAACGCGATGACCCTCTCGAAGAGGCATACGAAGCAGCGACCTTTATTACCAAGTACGCGGGGATCGTCTTACTTAAAAGTATAGACACCGCGCAAGTCTTGCCGCTTTTGACCTTGCGGCAGAACATCTATACCGACCCGCAGAAACCGCTACAGATCGAACCCAAACTATATCCGATCGGGCAGGTAACTGATTCTTCTCCGGTACTGGTCACTACTAATTTCTCGCTTTCTTACTAC
>JAHISH010000066.1 GCA_018818365.1 Candidatus Omnitrophota bacterium
TGCCTTTTTTTACCTAAGAAAATATTTTGACAAGAAGAGCAATTTAGGATATAGTATGTACTCTTCAAATATCAGGAGGCTCTCAGTGGCAAAACTTACTCTTAAAGATATCCAGATAAAAGATAAGGTGGTGCTTGTGCGTGCTGATTTCAATGTGCCGCAGGACGCTAATCGCGCAATTACTGATGATACCCGTATTAAAGCGACTCTGCCCACGATAAAATATTTATTGCAAAACGGAGCAAAGAGGGTGATTTTGATGAGTCATTTAGGCAGGCCGGATGGCAAGGCAGTGGAAAAATACAGCCTCAAGCCTGTTGCCGTACGCCTTGGTGAATTAGTCGGAGAACCTGTTGCTTTTATCGTTGAATGTGTGGGAGAGGTTGCGGTGGCGGGAATTGCCCAGGCAAAAGAGCGATTGGTCTTATTGGAAAATTTACGCTTCCATGCGGAAGAAGAAGCCAATGACGCTACCTTTGCCAAACAACTTGCTCGCCTTGCGGATATCTATGTCAACGATGCCTTTGGCACTGCCCATCGCGCACATGCTTCAACCGAAGGTGTGGCACATTATCTTACCTCGGCGGCAGGTTTTCTCCTGGAGAAAGAAATACAGTACCTTGGCGGCGCAGTGCAGGATCCGCAGTCGCCTTTTATCGTCATTTTAGGCGGCGCAAAGGTGTCGGATAAGATCGGGATTATTGAAAACCTTTTGCCGAAATGCGATACCATACTTGTCGGCGGAGGTATGGCGTATACTTTCTTGAAAGCGTGCGGGAGGACCATCGGTAATTCAAAGTTAGAGAAAGATAAGGTCGACTTGGCCAAGTCTCTTATGGAAAAAGCCAAAAGCCTCCGGAAAGAGATCGTTCTGCCAATCGACCATGTGGTAGTAGAGATTATTGAAACTGGTGCCAAGGCGGAAGTGGTCGGTGATAATATCCCTGAAGGAAAGATCGCGGTGGATATCGGCCCTAAAACAATAGCTCTCTTTAAAGAAAAATTGAAAGATGCAAAGACCGTAGTCTGGAATGGTCCCGTAGGTATCTTTGAAACCGAAGCTTTTAGTAAAGGTACTCTTGCGTTGGCGGAATATATCGCGCAGATGCAATGTACGAGCATTATCGGCGGTGGGGATACCGCGGCAGCAGTCGCCAAGTTTAAGTTAGAGGCTAAAATGTCGCATATCTCTACGGGGGGAGGGGCGAGCTTAGAGTTTTTAGAAGGCAAGATACTGCCAGGTGTTGCCGCTTTGACGGAGAAGACATAGTATGAGAAAGACCATTATTGCCGGTAATTGGAAGATGTATAAGACTATTGGCGAAGCAATTGAGATTGCCAACGGATTAAAGCGGGAGTTTTTTCAACTTGATACCCAGGTCATTGAGGTGGTACTCTGTCCGGCTTTTACCGCGCTTTCCGAAGTTTCAGAGGTGCTGGTAGGTTCAGAGATTTCATTGGGAGCACAGGATGTATATTGGCAGGAGGAAGGGGCATTTACCGGAGAGGTTTCTTGTAAAATGCTTAAAGATGCAGGGTGTTCCTACGTGATCATCGGGCACTCGGAGCGACGACAGTACTTTGGGGAGACTAATGATTCGGTGAACAAAAAAATCAAAACGGCCTTGTCGCAAGGATTGACTCCCATACTTTGTATCGGAGAGACTCTTGCACAACGAGAAAGCGGAAATACTTTCTCGGTATTGGAGGATCATCTAAGCCACGGGCTGGCGGGATTTAGCGCAGAAGACGCAGAAAGAATTGTTATTGCCTACGAGCCGGTCTGGGCAATCGGTACGGGAAAGACCGCAACTCCTGCGCAGGCTCAGGAGGCCCATGCGTACATCCGTGGATTTCTTGCCAAGTTGTATTCAGAAGAGTCTGCGCAGAGGATGCGCATTCAGTACGGCGGAAGCGTCAAACCCGATAATACTAGCGATTTAATGAAGCAGCCCGATATAGACGGGGCATTAGTCGGCGGGGCAAGCCTCTCTGTCGAATCTTTTGCCGCGATAGTAAAGAAAGCACTCGAGGTAAAAAAATGATGGCATTAGTTATTGGAATTCATGTGTTCTCATGTGTGCTCTTGATAGTGATTGTGTTGATCCAAAGAGGACGAGGCAGCGGGTTGGTGGAGAGTTTCGCGGGAGTAGAGTCTATGTTCGGGACAAAGACCAGCGCCTTTTTGACCCGTACTACCACCATACTTTCAGTCGTATTTTTTCTTACCTGCTTGAGCCTTGCTATTTTATCGGTACGCCAGAGTAAATCCTTGATGCGTAATCTAAAATCATCCCCGGCTTCAACCACTGCGCAAGAGGCAGTTCCCGCGCAGTCTGGTGCGGCAGTACCGGATGCAGCACCGGTGCAAGCCACAGAAGCTGAAAGGGTACCGGAATCAACACAGGAGACTCCATAGGTAGATTAGCAAGATGCCGGCATGTGATATTGATGCGCAATAACTACCAGTAAATAAACTGGTAGTTTTTTTATATCTCTATGAAAAAAAGAATCTTTTGGATTTATGCGTTAAGTAGCGCGGTTTATTTTACGCAAGGTATCGAAGGCCTTCCTTCCCAGGGCGTTTTTTATTACCTTAAAGATACCCTTAAGTTTCCCGCGGAGAAGATTATGTATATTAGTACTATTACGGTCTCCGCGTGGTTGATAAAGCCGTTTATCGGGTTTCTTATCGATAATCTGTTTTCAAAGAAAACGTGGATTTATATTTCGCTGGTCTTGGATATTCTCGTGGTCTTGGTCTTAGGCCTGGTCTCGCTGCCTTTAGCGCTTATTGTCGTATTGTTGGTCTCAAGCTCGACTAATGCGGCGTTCAGGGATGTCAGTGTCGACGGTATTATGTGCGTGGAGGGCAAACGATATAACTCTACCGGAAAGATTCAGAGTGTCCAGTGGATTGCGATTTCAGTATCGGGTTTGATTACCGGCGTCGCAGGAGGATTTCTTGCGCAAAAAGGGGGGTACCGATTAGCGTTCTTATGCCTGGTGCCGGTCTATATTCTTGTCGGTCTTATCGCGTACCTTTATAAGGAAGACGCCAACCCGGGGGGTAATTCTGTCCGCACCTCTTGGGCAGACCTCAA
>JAHISH010000009.1 GCA_018818365.1 Candidatus Omnitrophota bacterium
CCGTTATGCACTATTGCGTCATCGGTTAACTCCACAACCTGCCATTGTACAGACATAACCGGAGCCGCGGTATAGCCGGTAGCCGTAGGAAGCCGATAGCGTTCGATTTTCAAGGCAGTTGAGTTAACAAAAGTCATCTTAAAGAATTGGGTCTCAGTCTCATCCGCCTGCATGACAATACCTCGTGTCGTGTACAACGGAAAAGACTTGCTTAAATTGACTGATTCAGGAAGGATGATAGTCCTGTTATATTTATCCGAAGCCACAGACGATAATCCCGTGAATACCTTTGCGCCATCAGAAAACTCAACCATGCTATTTCTTACTGTTCCTGTCACCGAATATTCTGTATCTGAAGCCTTAAGCCGTACGACATTAAGGGTAGCAATATCTTCAAAATAAGAACTAAACATGCCTGAGCCCTCACCGCCGTACTCTGCCTTGGCCCTGACACCATAATCCATCAAAAGATCCACTTCCGCGTATTGTAATATAAAACTCTTCGTGGTATCCATCGGAGCGTCTAAATCAGGCAAAATAACCAAATCTCCGGCCCCGAATTCAGTAGTCTTATGCTCGACTCTTTTGACCTGAGCCGCCTCCGGCGCGCGCACGTGAAAGAAGATACCAAGGCTTATGCCCAGGAGTACTGAAACACCAATCTTCAGTCCTCTTCTTTCTTGCCTTTTCACTATAGCGCTCCTTTGTTCATCCATCGTTTCACTTCTTTCCTACATACGTAACTTTACGCGCGATGCGTTTTTCCTTCTTATCTTGATCAGTGCCTTGTGAAACCAGCTCATACTGCACAGTAATCTGTTCGCCAACATTTATATCCTTTAGTTTCTTTTTGTTGACTACCTCCAAGTCTTTGGAGTCTTCGGGCAGATAAAAAACCATATCATAATCTATGCCGTCTTGCGTGAAGACCACAGATACATAATCCTTACTAACAAATCCTAATTCACCATTTACTTGCTTTACTTCTACTACCGTTACTTCCTCTGTTTCTTTTTTTGATTCTTTCTTTTCTGCGCTGCTGGTTCCCGTGAAAAATACCAAAGTTACCATACTTATTAAAAGAATATATATACCTATATATGTTCTTCTCTTCATTTCGCCACCTCATTATAGGTGTTATTGGCCTCTTTAGGCGCCAATACTGCTTCTAAGTTAATCCTGGCTCTCTGGTAATCAGGATTAATACGCAAAGCCTCTTGGTAATGCCTTATTGCCTCATCAATCTTCCCCTGTCTTGCTAAGATTACTCCGATATTGTTATGCACTTGCACATAATCAGGGCGGATACGAAGTGCCTGCGTATAATACACAAGCGCCTCTTCACTATTTCCCTGGCTTGCAAATAGATTTCCTAAACTGTTATGCGCTTCGGCAAAGTTTGGGCGGATTTCAATAGCCTTGCGGTATTCCTGGATAGCTTCTTCAGGTTTTTCCTGGATAGCCAGGGTAGTCGCAAAATTAAAAAGCGTTTCCGCGGAATCCGGCTGAAGTGATAATGCCTTCTGATATTCTCCTTCAGCCTCTTGGAACTTACCTTGCTTGGTCAAAAGCGCCGCAAGGTTACTATGCGTCCTGGCAAAACTGGGATTAATGCGCAGCGCTTCCGTGAAATAACTCAGCGCCTCTTCATCTTCTCCTTGCTGCATTAAAATATTCCCCAGGTTATTCTGCGCGATGAAAAATTCAGGAAAGATATCCAGCGCCTTACGGTAATAGCCGACTGCCCCGTTAAGATCTTCTTTCTTCACTAATTCGTTCCCCATCTCCGTCAGTCTTGAGCTGGCGATCTGTAGCCCACTCTGGTGCACGACCGGCTCAAGAAGGCTATCGACCGGCGCATAATCATCACTTAAAACCATGGCACCTACCCGCTCTCTTATAAACGCCAACTCTTCTTTTTGCATTAGGAAATTACCTGTTTCTTCGATGCCCATATTCTCAAAATCAATAGGGTTCTTAGAGCAAAGAATGGTAAAGGTATTACGCGCGTAATCGGAGTCAATCAGTGTCTCTGCGCGAAAAACCTTTACTTTAGCAAAAGACTCTTCAAGCGTATTAACCATAGCACCCAAGAATCTTCCCGAACGCAAGGTATCAATAATAGTCACCATATAGACGCCCTTAGGGGTCAAGAGGCCTTTTATTTTTTCGTTAAATTCAGAAGTGGTCAACTGATAGGGAACCGCAAACCCGCTTATGGCATCGCAATAAATAAAATCATAAAGCGGGAATTCTTTTGCCTGCTCTTTCTTCCTCCTTAGCGTATCATCCACGAAATTACACGCATCCATATGATGTATGCGCATCGAGGAATCTTTCGATAATCCCAATACTTCAACCGCCGCACGCGTTACCTCGGGGTCAATCTCCACGACATCAATCGAACTTTCCGGCCAGTTTTCTTGAATATACCGCGGGAATACATACCCTCCGCCCCCTATGACTAACGTCCGCATACTCTCTCCCCCTAAATGTCGAGTAACCGCAGCGTATAATTTAAGGTAAGGGTATTGAAAAGGCGCTTGTATATCCGCAGGCGCGTTTGTATCCACTATGCTATGTAAAAGTTGATTTAACATAAGCCTGCGCACATTCGGATGATCTTGCATGCTGCGTATATGTATATAGGAATAGGCGCTTTCTTTCTGATAGAGTACCAAAGGATCAAGTGGCTCGCGCAAACCCAGCTGCTGCGCAAAGCCTAACGTACATTTCTGCGGGCCAAAACTTAATGCGGCAAACAAGACAAAAAATGCGACAGTAAGATAAAAAGACATGCCAATCCTTGCGGAATAGGCAGCACCTACTCCGATTAAGATAAAGCTTACGGAATAGAGAATAACCGATGTTTTCAAATTAGGAATGAGCAAGAAACCTGCAATAAAAGTTCCGGCGATACTGCCTACTGCGCTCCAGGCATATATATCCCCGACTGTCCTGCCGGGAAGCAGGCCATAATCCAAGGCGAACTTAGTGATCGCCGGTAAAATCACTCCCAACGCCGCTGAAGGCAAAAGAAAGACTAAGACAATATGCAGCGTAATGCGCGCCGGCCAAGGAAGAAGCCAGAATAAATAGAACTCACCCGCAAATTTATTTAAGACAGGAACCAGAATACAGGATACTGCGCCAAGAATACAAAATAAAGAAATTATTTTTTTGGGGTTGAATCTATCTGCAAGGTATCCGCCGAAGTAATTGCCTACTGCAATACCTAATAAGACAATGCCGATTACCGATGTCCAGGTATAGAGTGACGCCCCCAAATAACGCGCCAGGATACGGCCGGCAATCAACTCAATGACCATAATGCAGAAACTGGCGATAAAAACAGTGAGACAAGGGATAAATAACCCCCCCTGCTTTATCGTCTTCTTCTCTTGCGCCGTATTCTCTGTTTCTACTCTCTCATCTCTCATCGCTTTTTGCCTTCCTACGGGACGACCTTAAAATACCCCGGGCTCTTAAAGGCCACGTTCTCCGAACGTCCGTCTGAAAAACGTCTACGGAACGTTCCTCTCATGGTCCCGTCTTTTTCTTCCCCGCGCCAGATTATCTTATCGCCGCGAGGATTTCTCTGCATCGTCTCCCAAATCAAAGAGCCGTCTTCGCGCGTAATAAGATTATAATTCGAAGGCGGGAACCCTTCGGAGGTCAAATATCCTGTCTGCACCGTTCCCTCTCTAAAGGTAAGCCGGTCAAAATTAGGATAGAGTGCATCCACCTGGCTCTGCTCAGGGATAAGTTCCATAATCCATTCTGTCCCGTCTAATTGTTCCAGCTTGACTTTTAATAATTCTTTGGGGATCTCAGGAGCCGGCGCAGGCACTGAAACAATCTTCTCGGTCACAAAGATGATCTTTTCTCTCTTGGTGCGGTAATAATAAATGCTACCCACCACCACCCCTGCGGCAATAATAAGCAGGGTGAATGAAACAAACGGCAGAATTATTCTCTGTGGTTTCTCTTCTGATGGCCCTTCGGATTCTCTCTTCTTAATCTCTTCTTCGACCTGTTCGATAAATTCAGTAGAGCCTAAGACCCCTGAACGGGAAAGCTTTTCATCAAGCTCCTCTAATTCCTCTTGCGTGACAGCTGATAGGAATTCCAGATAATTCTTCTTTTCAGGATAGGTTTCCCCAATTTGCACTAATGCTTCTTGGATCTCTACGGATATATCCACCATAATTTCTTGGAAGTTCGATGCGGGGGATACTATGGA
>JAHISH010000067.1 GCA_018818365.1 Candidatus Omnitrophota bacterium
AGAATTCGGAGCAGGAGTAACATAGCCGATCCAAAGGATATCCGGATCAACCTGGTCGGTAAATTCATAGCGTTGTTTAATGATCGACTCATTATCATAATCAAATCCCATCATGATATCGGCGACCACGGCGATATCGTTGCGCCGCAGGATCTCGATGGTCTTCTTGATCTGATCGATGGTAATCCCCTTAGCGATTTTCTTAAGCTCCTCGGGAGTAGTCACCTCAATGCCAAAAACCCCGATAAAAAGCCCGGTCTCTTTCATTAGCGGAAGGATGTGCTCACAATTAACCCAATCCACGGCGCGGCCTAAAGAAACCCACTTAATCGGATTCTTCGCTGCCTTTTTCAATTCGCAGAACTTCTTGACCCGTTCCGGATCGACGTTAAAATTGTCATCCTGAATCACCACCACCTTGACGCCGTATTGCTTATGCAATACTTCGAGTTCTTCGACAACCCTTTCCGGAGATTTTGCCCTCCACTGCAAGAAGTCAGACGGGGAGCGCGGGTCATACTGGTCCCACTCATAACAAAAAGTACAGGCGGAAGGACATCCCCGAGACGTCACCATATCCACAAACGGCTTCCAGTGTGTATGCCCCACATATTTTTCCATGGGAAATAAATCATACGCAGGAAGCGGCAGGGTATTCAAATCCTGCAAAAGAGGCTTATGCGGCCCCAATACCACTGCCCCGTTTTCGCGAAACGCAACCCCCGCGACATCCGTAAGGTTCTTTTTCTTATCAATAGCATCGACGAGTTCAAAGAACGTCTCCTCTTCTCCCATCACCACAAAATCTACCGCGGGATTATCTTCAAGCGTCGGTACCGGCATCGCGGAGTACCAAAGCCCGCCAAAAATAATCTTGGCCTGAGGAAGCGCCTTCCTGATCTTCTCTGCAGCCTCTTTAAAGTGGCGTAGGACTCCATAGCCACCATATGAATGAAGTTGTTCCCCCAAGACGACTATCTCGGGATTTTTGGCTTTGACCTTCTCCACTAATTCATCCATAGGAATCTCTAAGGCCTTGCCGTCTATAACCTCGACATCCTTATAACCTTGCTGGCGCACATACGCTGCCCAATGCGCATAGAGCTGATTCGGGGCAATGTGCTTACCATGCGTCGCCCATGAGCCTACCTTTGGCATCACAAATAAAATCTTCATTCTTTTTCTCCTCTCTCTAGCACGATTGCCGAATTAATACCCGCTCTCCCTCGAGAAATGATCAAGGCTTTTTTTATGTGCTGCGACCTTGCGCGAGTGCCTACATAATCCAATCCTAAGGGATCCGGATTATCTAAATTTACCGTCGGAGGAACGAGGGAATGTTCCATCCCCAGGATGGTAATAATCAAATCTAACACCCCCGAAGCCCCCAATAAATTCCCGAACATCGACTTCGGGCAGCTTACCGGAATCTTTGCGGCCCGCGCGCCAAATACTATTTTAATCGCCTCGGACTCGGATCTATCCCAAAGGTCCACCGCCAACCCGTCTAAGCTGATATAATCGATCTCATCGGCCCCTGCGTGGGCATCGCGCAACGCCATCTCAATCGCGCGCGCAAGGTCTTTACCGTCTGCGGCAGGATTGATTCTATCCGCACCATCGCAGGTGGTGCCATAGCCGGCAATATACGCATGGATAGTCGCGCCGCGCTTCTGGGCACGCTCGATATTCTCCATCACCACAATCCCCGCACCTTCGCCGATCACACATCCCGAACGTCCCCGGTCAAAAGGCCGATAGGCCTGCTCAGGGTTACTATTGTCCGTGGTCAGAGAACCATAGGTATTACAACAAAGCAAGGCATACGGAGTCACCGGCGCTTCCATTCCGCCCCCTAAAATCATATTAAGCTTATCCTTACCCAAAACTTTAGCCGCATAGCCGATCGCCATCAAAGAGCTGGCCCGATCGGCAACCACGGTCTTGCTAAAACCCTTTATTCCATAATAAATAGAGACCTGCCCCTGGGGTGCCGCGGGGAACCACGCGGAGGCCATATACGGAGAGACTCCTTCCCGACCCTCGATATAGAGATCACGAAGTTCTGTCTCCGCGTAAAGCCATCCTCCTAAGGCATTGCCTAAGAATATTCCGATAAGGTTGGGGTCTTCCTTCTTAATATCAATCCCTGCATCCTGCAGCGCTAATTCAGAGGCCACCAGAGCCATATGCGAAAACGCATCGATTTTCTTAAGCAACCTCTCTGAAAGCGTGCTGTATTTATCAAGATCGTCGATTTGCCCTGCGATACGCGCAGGATACTTCGAGGCATCAAAGCGCGTGATCGCCTTAATAAATGACCTTCCCGCCTTGATATTCGCCCATAACTGACGCTTCCCAATCCCTGAGGGAGAGACTACCCCGATTCCGGTAATGGCAATTTTTCTCATTATCCCGTATACCTCTTCATTACCAGCGAAGAATGTATTCCTGAAAATCCGCTGCTTGTTTTTAAGATTATGTGTACCTTCTTCTCCCTCGCCTGATTAGGAACATAATCCAAATCACACTTGGGATCCTTCTCTTCTTGATTAATAGTAGGAGGAAGAAGGTTCCGTTCAAACATTAACGAACAAATGGTCAGTTCTATGGCATTGGCTGCGGCGAGGGGGTGGCCGATCATCGACTTTAAGGAACTTGCCGGAAGCTTATAGGCATAGTCTCCGAATATCGTCTTATAGGCATTGCTCTCAAAGATGTCGTTCATGCGCGTGGAGGAACCATGGGCATTGATATAATCGATCTCGTTAGGTTTCACTTGCGCGTCTTTCAATGCAAGATTGATGCAATTGGCCATTGCGGTCCCGTCGGCAGGAAGGTCGGTCATATGGAAGGCGTTACAACTGGTGCCGAACCCGATTACTTCGGCATAAATGCAGGCATTGCGTTTTAAGGCATGGGTTAATTCCTCCAAAATCAGTATGCCTGCGCCTTCGGATAGAACAAAACCGTCACGCTTATTATCAAACGGCCGGCTGGCCTTTTCCGGATCGTCGTTTTTGACCGAGAGTACATTGACCACATCAAAGGCGCCAAAGGTAATCGGCGTAAGCGGCGCTTCCGCAGCTCCGCAGAACATGATATCGTGCTCGCCATCCTGGATAGTCTCTAACCCAAACCCTAATGAATCGGTACCTGCCGTACAGCCCGTAGAAAGCGTGCTGCATATCCCTTTTAAACGATACTTACTGCTAATCTCAATCGAAGGAGTATTAAACATAGCGGCATCGTAAAGATCCGGCCGCACCTTGGAGGGATCAATCGGATTCTTGCCGTCATCGGTAACCAGCGCAAATTCCTCTTCCATATATTTTGTCCCGCATATAGCGTTGGCAAGACATACGCCGATGCGCGTCGGGTCCTCTCGGCTGAAATCGATTTTGCTATCTTGCGCAGCCATATTGGCCGCCACCATTCCAAATTGCACGTACCGATCCATACGCACCGCTTCTTCATGGGTAAGCCCTAGAGTAAAAGGGTCGAAATCGCGCACTTGCGCAGCGATCTTGGTATTAAAGACAGCGACATCAAATTCGCTTACTCGCTTAACTGCGGACTTCCCTTTAATAAATGCGTTCCAGGCATTCTCCTTACCGATGCCATTGGGAGAGATCATTCCTATGCCAGTAATTACTACGCGGCGTTTTGCCATTTACTTTTTCTCCTCTTCGATGCGCGACACCTTAAACACAATATTGCCTCCGTCGGGACAGGTAACCGTATCCACTGCATTGGGATCCGGCATAAAGAAAAATTTTGCCCCGAAATTCAGGGCAAAGAGCGCGGGGAACGCGGTATGAAACGCCGCTCCGCAAAATCCAGGGATACATTTCAAACCCACGGTCTCCCACGTATCCCCGACTTTATAGTCAAAGGTACATTTGCCTTTTGCTTTCACCACCTCGATCTGCATTTTTTTTGGTTGCGGCCCCTTGAAAACCTGGTCTTTGGGCACACACTCTACTCTTCCCTCTTTATCAAGAATCTCCGCTTTAAACTCGAGTTTTCCTCCATCAGGACAAGTCACCAAGAGCGAACGCTGATTATCTCGGAAAGGAAACTGTGCGCCGAAACTCAAGGCATAGATTACCGGGAAGAGCGCGTGCGCCAATCCCAGGCAAAAGAACTTAGGAGGATGGGTAAAATCCTCCAAGAATAACTCATCTCCTATCTTATACCCATGGTAACAATGCCCAAAGACGCCGGTGACGGTAAGTTTTAAACGCGGAAAAGGAGAATCTATTTTTTCGGTCATCTTAGTTATAGAGGGCGCGCGCAGAAGACAACAATTCATCCTTAGAGAAGAACTTCTTCTTCCCTTCAACTTGATGTACCATTTCGACCAATTTCGTATTAAGCGGTGCGGAGAGGTTATTCTGACGGGCAAGTGAAACAAACTCTCCGTTAATATAATCGATTTCTGAAGCCTTCCCTCTTTTAATGCTCTGCAGGATCGAGCCATACAAAGGCTCTTTGCTTAAGCCGGTCATAATACCCGAAAAAATCTTGGCGGCTTCCTGTGGGGGCATGGCAACAAGCTTCGTCAGGCGCTCCAGAGGAAAATCGGGGAGAGAGATTAAACGCACACCCGCATTATTCATCACCGCAAGCCCCTCTCTCCAAATGGCAATACCAAGCTGGCTGGTCTGAATATCGGCAAAACTCTCCTGCATACTCTTACCTAAAATCGCAGGGATACAATTGTTGGCATTCACAAATATCTTCAGGCACTTCATCCCTTTAATCTCATCGGCGAGAATAACCGGAAAAATACTTCCCAGCCCCTGACTTAAGGATAGGACAGATGCATCGGGGAGTCCGTACATTCTTCCTATAATCCAACTCCCTTCAAAATTATGCGTAATCTTTCCTGGTTCCAAGAGCGTTGCCCCAAACATAACAATGCTGGAAACGATATTCCCTTCAGGCACGTAGCGTGCAGCCAGCGTATCCGCGCGGATGCCATTTTGAGTCGTCACGACAACCGCATCCTTTATATAGGTAAGATTCTCCTGCAGGGCAGCCTCTAAATCCTGTGTCTTAGTGGCAAGAATCACTACTTCTGGTGAAAACGACAACCTTTCGGTTATATCAAGCGGAACCGTCAGCTCTCCCCGCACGCCGGAGATCCGCAATCCATCTTTCTTCACGGCATCTACCGCATCGGCATGACCCACAAGATGCACCTCTGCCGCCTTGGACTTAAGATACCCTGCGACGAGGCTGCCGATGGCTCCGGCGCCGATTACCGCGATCTTCATGGATTATTATTTTTACCGTTTCTAGGGAACCCGTATTTCTTGTAGTCAAAACCGCTCTGATCCAAAAGCCGGATCATCATGCTATAGAAAGGCGTGGGAACATCCAGAAAGAACGCACCGACAACATCTTCTTTTTCCACACAAGGGCTCTTACGTGCGGCCGCCAATTCTTCTGCCTTTTTTGTAACCGCTTCTTCAGTAATGCGGCGATGAAAGACCGGAATCTTGACGATAAGAGCGTTGAATTCATCTTGGGTCGAACGATCCCATTCCATATTCTACTCCCTTTTCCGCTAATAGTAAAATTTTACTATTTACAATTGTTACTATTATACCTTCTTGCCATAATCTGTCAAGAAAAAATAGAGCTAAAATCATCGCGAAAAAAGAACAGGGGCATGTCTTTTTAAGACCTGCCCCCTATTTATGCGAGAAGAGGGAGTTTTGAGGCCCTCGTCCGCAGGCCGGTCGAAATCCCGACCGTAGCTATCAATCGCTGATTCGGGAGAACCTGAATTGCCAACTCCCGACTGAGTATTTTATGCGAGGAGAGGGAGTTTTGAGGCCCTCGTCCGCAGGCCGGTCGAAATCCCGACCGTAGCTATCAATCCCTGATTCGGGAGAACCCGAATTGCCAACTCCCGACTGAGTATTTTATGCGAGGAGAGGGAGTTGAACCCTCACAGTCTTGCGACCAACAGCCCCTCAAACTGTCGCGTCTGCCATTCCGCCACCCTCGCGAGATTTACCTGTAAAATCAGTGCTTATTGTACCCACTTTAGTATGGGAAGTCAACCATACTCTTTACGCGCCAAGCAATATTAAAATCCCTAGACCAAAGAACAAGATCGCCATCCCCAGCTTCAAGCGCACCATGTGCGCCTTTAAAAACTTTCCGAATCCTTCCGAGGTAACCCCCAGAAGCGCGAATGTCATAATTACCAACAACGGCACAATAAACATCAAATTATATAGTACCAGATACGCAAATGCCCTCGCCTTTAAAGAAGTCTCCTTTAAGACAAAGGTAATCGTGGGAAGATACATCTGTCCGGTACAGATTCCTTCTAAAATTGAGACCATAAACCCGGTACCGAGCGCACCAATGATCAGCCTGCCTAACCCTTTCTGCGGCAAGCCCATTGTCTCTTCGCGCGTACGACGATGCCGCTCTCCGATAAGCGCATGGATCGTATTCTTTATACGGCTGGGCAGCTGTAACGCCATCGCATCAGTCTTTCCGGTCTTCTTGAATATCCAAAGGTCGTACAAGGCGCATCCCCCCAAGAAGAAACACAACCCCGCAATCGAAAAATATACTATCCTTGTCACCAAATGAAAATTCTGCAAGGCATAGAGAAAGCGGAAGATCCCCAGCCCGATTAAGATATAGGTGACAAAAACCGCGAAGATAAAAGAAAGACTGACAATGAGAAGCTCCCTTTTGCGGTAGCCCTGCAATGCCAGAAACGAGATAAAGAAGACGATCACGGTGAAGGCGCAAGGGTTAATGCCGTCCAACAGCCCGGCGCCGACTATCGTCAGCACGCCAAAGTTCATAAAGCGTTTCAAGAGGTCTATAGTCGGAAGATTCCGAGAGATCCCTTGGGACTCTTGGAGAAGCCCCGCCTTGACGACCTCTCTTAATTTATCTTTAACTTGGTCAAAGCCAACCAGGATCTTCCCTTCGAAGAATACGGTAGGCGTTCCTTTTTCAGTACAGAAGTATTGTTCTTTAAGCGAAAGCATTAATTTATAGTTCTCTACCTGCGCAATATCCAGATATTCAATAATAATCCTATCGAAAAATTCTTTCTCGATAGCCGGCATAACCTCAGTCCTGGCCTTTTGACAAGCGTGGCACCCTTCGGAGTGGAAAAAGAGCAGTTTGGGGGACTCCTTGGCGCAGACGGAATCGAATCTTGCGCCCCATAAAAGCATCCCTGTGAGCAATAGAAAAAGGATTTTTTTCATAATCCCCGTCTCCCTGGAACCTTGAGGCGATTAATCTTCTCCTGCACATACCAAGAGAAGTACCCCCGGTATTTTCTCTGCAATCCCGGTTTTCTCCAATCGCAAGTAGTAATAACCTTACGGCAATTTCGTGCGCTGCAGACACACTGGAAAGAATAGTTAAAGTCCGCATCGGTCATACAATAATCATAGGTAATCTCTTCCCCAGAAGCAATATCCCGCATCGCTACCATCATGATCTGCCCCTTGATCCCGGCATTCGGATTGCAGCTATGGTTAAAGAAATCATCGTCCTCAAGGCCGCCCTTCGTGCAGGAGACCAGATAAAATCCGTCGGCAATCTTCGTCGCATACTCATCGATATTCTTAAAGCGCGTTCTCAAAAGTTGTTTAAACTTTTCTTCGGTAATAATATGCCCACCCCAGACCGCGATTACTTCGTCCTTCCTAAGCGCTCTCCGGGCAAATACCCCCTTGCGGTTAATGCCGGAACAGCGTACTTCTACTTTGTTGGTCAGATATGAATGTTTTACCATAGCTATCGTAAGAAAACACTCCTCTTCACCGAGATGCCGCAGCGCCGGATCCCTGCGACTATCTTATCGACAAGATCTGCGTTGTGCGCTAAATCCTCCATAAAGATCAAGCCCCCCATAGGGATGCGGTTTGCAAGTAAGAATTGCCCTATCACCGCCGGCACCGATGCGGTAATCTTCTGCATCGAATTAAGCGTCTCATTTCTCTTCGAAAAACTCATCAACTGCCATACAATCTTTTCTTTCCTTGAATAAAAAATCATCCGGGCCAAAGTACGGTTGTCTTCGCGCGAAGACTCAAGGACTTCCTTAGTATGCGTAAAATTCTCTTTACGCAAGAAACCTTGATTCCGGAGAAACCCAAAGAATGCGCGGTAGCCCTCGGGGCGTATCACGCGAGTAGTAAAATTCCTTACCCCTGCCTTTTCAAAGACATTCTCGAAGCCACTGGCACAATAGCATGTTTCAGACGGGATACCGAAGAAACGTTCTTTCTTCATCGCCGCAAAGGCGGGGAATTTTCTCTTCTTTCCCGCAATCCACTGCCATGAGGGGATCTGATGTTCAAGCATCAAATCTTCAAAACACCACAAAAAAGGAAAATAAAAAGGGACGCGGGATAAAGAACCCGCTTTGATCTCTATTGACTCAAAGCGTTTCTTCGATGCGGTCTCTCTGCCGAGAAGAAAATTGACCAGGCCTGGACTGAACCCGCAGCCGGGGATTACGGTGATACCCTGCCGCGTGATTTCTTTCTTATGCCTTAGATAAAAAGGAGGGTCGATATCGGAAATATCGAGGAGGTTCTTTTTGTACCGCAACGCCATATCCAGGCATCCTTCGCCTAATTCTCCGGGCATAGCACCCACCAATAGATCCGCGTTCTTTATATCCTTCGTCCTGCCCGAAATCAAAACCCTGATACCCGCCACCGAGCGCCGGAAATAATATGCGGCGGCCTGGCCGATACGACCATCTCCAATAATCACCACACTAAACTTCTCTTTCATTGCTAAAGCTGCCACATCTTGGGCATGATCATGCTCGCGCAGTGTATTGCGGGGGTATAGTAACGCAGTCCCTGTGCTTTCTTTTTGAGCCTTTGCGCAAGGCGCGGGGCGATAGTCGAGGCATCAAGGGAAGAAAGTTTTATTTTTTTCGAAGCGATCATAAAGCAGTATTCGCACCCACAGCTATAAGAAGGCATCGGCAGGCGGACAGGCGCTACCGAAGAGAATAAGTCTTTGAGTTTCTTTGCCGTAGGCTTGACGATCAGATCAAAATCAAGAAAAGGACCCAGCTGGAAAACCGCAATCCCCTGCGGGGTTAATGCCTGTTGGACCATCCGATAAAAATCTTTCTGGAACAAGACCTTACCGGGGCCAACCGGATCAGTCGAATCGACAATAATCACATCAAAGAAATTCTTATGGCGCTGGATAACGTTTCTTCCATCCTCGAAGAAAATCTTCACGCGAGGATCATTAAACGCTCCCTTGGAAATAAAAGAAAGGTATCTCTTGGCCACCCCGACGACTTCTTTATCAATATCCACAAAATAAATCTCTGTTAACGGATGCTTCACCGCCTCCCGTAACACCCCTCCGTCACCTCCTCCAATGACCAAAAGCCTCTTGGGATGCGGATGGCTTAAGAGCGGGATATGGGTGATCACTTCGTGATAGATAAATTCGTCACTCTCAGAGAGCTGCACAATACCGTCGAGCGCAAGGATCCTGCCAAACCCCGGGCTCTCAAAGATATAGATATCCTGAAATTCTGTTCTCCCTTTATAAATCTCTTTGGCGATACGGAATGCATCGGTTTTACAGCGGCGCACGCCGGGGAATGAGGTCTCAAAAAACCACTCCCTGCGCGAGAAACTAATCTGACTGCTCATGATCTTCCTCGTTTAATAAGCATGACCTTTACTTTTTTGGGGCGGAAGACTTCTTTAAGATAGGCGAGCGCTTCGTACGGTTTTGACTGCTTCCCGCAGGTAAAGATATCGATGGCCAGATACCCGTGTTCGGGCCAGGAGTGAATGGCGATATGAGATTCTGCAAGCAAGACTACTCCGGTGACCCCTTGCACGGGAAATTTGTAGATGGATACGCGAAGCGGCGTATTATGCGCTAAGAGTGCGGCGCGCCAAAGAATCTTCTTAATCCGACGGGCATCTTCAATAAACACGGGCGCTTCAAAATCAGCGATAAGATGGACGGAATACGGTTCCTTATCTGGAGATTTTATCTTTTTCCGAGGCCTTTTCATGGAAAATCCTTATTTTTTGTATTATACACCCTCAAGATTGAATTTCAAGAGTATTGTAAGAAAAGCGCATGCGCATCTAGGGGTTACGGTAGTACTCCTTGAGCATCTTCAGGAATTCCTGATCTGGATTCTGACGGACTTCCTTAAAATCATCCCATGAATCCTCGTCAAGCGGATGCGGATGAGTGTTTTCGTATTCCAAAAATTGCGACAAGATATCCCCTTCTTCCAAGAAGCGGGAAACGCGGGTAAATACGGAGCCTGCGTCATCAAAATAACTACGCGGGGACCTATCGATATGGGGCTTTAATAAATAAAGATTTTCTTTTGCGCGTGTCACCGCCACATATAAAAGCCGACGCTCTTCTTCAAGTGCATCTTGATCCTCCAGGGAAAGATATGACGGCAGGTGCCCTTCTGCTACGTATATTACGAATACCGTATGCCACTCTAGCCCCTTCGCCGAATGGATGGTAGATAGCGTAAGAGGCGCATCATCCGTATCTTTTCTTCCCGGGGTAATAAGACTTTTTTCCGGAGGTTCCAATGCCATATCCGACAAAAAATCTTCCAGTGAAGAATAGCGGCCGGCGATACGCTCCAGAGAATCCAAGTCATTGAGCCGCTTA
>JAHISH010000068.1 GCA_018818365.1 Candidatus Omnitrophota bacterium
CCATTGCCTTGAATCCGGCTAACGAATATGCCCATTTCGAGATCGCCAATGTCTTCTCTAAGGTTAAAGACGATGTGCATGCAGAAGAGGAATATGGCAAGGCCTTGTCATTGAATCCCTGTTTCGCAGGTGCGGCGTTGGAATTAGGAAAGTTCTATTTTTACCGTCAGCGCCGCCTCGATAAGGCCATAGAGAGTTTTTCTTTGGTGACCAGGGAAGACCCGCAGTGTTGGGAAGCCCACTTTGAATTGGGCAAGATTTACAAGTTAAGAGAACAATATCTTCCTGCATTAGAGGCTATGAAGGATGCGGCGCGGATCACCGAAACTATTGCGGTTTGTTTCGAGCTTGGCAAGTTGTCGCGCGATCTCGGTATGCCCCAGGATGCCATCGCACAATTCCGTAAGGCCTTCTCGCAAGGCCAATCGCAGGGGGATATATTCCTGAAGAACAAAGCCTTGAATGAGATCGAGATTACCGAGCGTAAGATCGTCCTTGAATCTAAAGTACGCGCGATGGTAGGGATGATCTGTAATATCTGTAATGTCCAGTGTATTATGTGTACTATCTGGAAAACTCCCTGGGAGGCTTCCAGGCAGACCATGGATGAGATAGTCAGCCTTTTCCCTTATATGGAGGATATGGTCTGGGAGGGAGGGGAAGTATTCATGATGAAAGGGTTCGAAGAGGTCTTAGAAGAGGCATCTTGCCACAGACATCTTAAGCAGGTCATTTTTACTAATGGTTTGGTGATAAACGAGAGGATCATTCAGAAACTCATCCGAGGAAGGGTAGATATCGTTTTTTCTATTGACGCAGGGACAAAAGAAACGTATGAATATATCCGTAAGGGGGGAAAGTTCGAACGCTTACGCAATAATCTTGCTTTGGTTAAAGAGGCAAAGGAGAAGTCAGGGGGGCGTATTGAAACCCATTTTAATGCAGTGATCATGCGGGCAAATTACCGTGAGATCCCGCAGCTTATCGATTTTGCCAAAGAGTTCAATTTTAATGCAGTTACCATTACTCCTATCCGCGGTTTTAAGGACCAGAATATTTTTGAGAATAACGATCAAGAGGCCTTAGCCTATCTTGAAGGGGTCATTCCTTCAGTGACTCAAAAAGCGTATGAGTACGGGCTTATTTTTAATAACTGGCTTCCCGGAATGCAGGTCTCTTGCGAGAATACTCCCCAAGATGACTCTTGTGGGTGTGTGAGTGTTTCTCCTGAAAGGAAAAATCAGGAAGAATTAATCGGCCTGCATAACGATCGGTTAATCTGCCATGCCCCGTGGCAGAGGCTGGTGATTGATAATGAAGGCCAGGTCAGGCCTTTTGTTTTTTGTTTAGATAAATGGATAGGTAATGTCAACCATAACTCTCTGCACCAGATATGGAATAGTGAAAACATGCAAGAGTATCGGCGAAGGCTTATTAGTCGCGATTTTGAACGCCTCTGTCAGCCGGAGTGCATTAACGGCCAGGTGTCCGATAAAATACGCGATATTATATAAAACGTGAAGGCAAAAAAGGAGGGGGACAGATGAGAAAGGAAAACTGGGGGGTGGTCGCGGTTATCGTGATAGCGTTTTTCTTAGGGAGTATGACCTGGTTGTCTTGTGCGCAGGCGAAAAAAGATGAGCAGCCAGTAAAGCAAGAGGAGATCCAGATGGGAGCACAACTCAAAGTTATTGAAGAAGCTGCGCAGAAGAAAGAAGTGGATACAGTTATTAAGTTGTCCGTAGAGTATATCAAGACAGATTCCGCCAACATCGGCGTATATTGTCTTATTGCTGATGCGTATCTTTCCAAAGGCGATTTTATTAATGCCGAGAAATCGATTACCAGCGCACTGTCTATTGATCCCACGAATACCTGGCCTTTAAAGTCAGCGGCAAAGATATATCGTATGCTGGCGGAGCAGGCAGAGACACCGGAAGAAAAAAAGAAGATTCTTATCATTGCGAAGGAGAAGGTAGAGCAGGTGTTAAAAACTTCCCCGGATGACCCTTTGGCGTTAGCGGAAGCCGCGTCAATTTA
>JAHISH010000069.1 GCA_018818365.1 Candidatus Omnitrophota bacterium
ACCTGATATAAAAGTGTATTAAAATCAAAAGCAGCCCCCGCAATCAACGCGTTCAATCGGGCGATCTGTATCTGGTCGATATCAAATCCCGGGACTGGGTGAATAAGCGTCCCTTTGAGTTGATAGAAATCCTTCGGTCCCCCTCGGTCAGTGCCGATAAACGGCAATCCTACAACGGCGCCCTCCTGATTCACATATCCACCCGGCTCATCAATAGAAGGCATAAATCCTACAAACCCTCCTACCGCCATCTGTGTGGAAAGTACCGAATCAAATGCTTTTACAAACGCAAATTGTCCTTCAAATCCCTCCTCATCTGCCCTACGAGAAAAGAGCACAATCAGCTTCTCACCGAGAGGATCTCCCGCAGTCCCCAGAATCGCCAATTGCACTCGTGCCTGCGTCTGTGCCTGTCTTATCTTTAGCATCTCATCAATTAACAATCCTCCATCCGCAGAAATAGGAGTAAAAAATATATCTAATCCTTTTTGTTTCACCAGACGCCCCCAATTAACCAATAACAAATCCCCTTGGCGCTCTGTTGCCAATTTTAACACCAATTGTAATTCTCGCTGATTGTGCTGCCTCCACTCTAAATCATCATCCGTAAGTTCACCAAAGAGTCTAAACCGATGCCTTCCCTCAAGCGCTTCATTACCTCTCTGCAGCGTACTATCAAGACGCTCCAAATATGTCTTTACATCCAACCCATTATACGCAAAACGAAGTTTGGCTTTCATTCCTCTTAGAACACCATCTACGCCATAGCCTCGCCTTAAAGTCATACATTCATACATATGCCCTTCACTGACAAAGACGATTATATCGGAGAAGATAAATGCGCCCTTCATGAGATTATGTCTTCCGGGGACACTGCCTTCAGGAAAGACCGACCAGAATTCAAAACCCTGGTTATTACGCCTATCCCTTAACTCTATCGGAAGACCGGTAAGCTTGAATAAATCAACGGTTACCTGCCCGTAATAATCACCGTTATAAAGGTTATCGTGCATACGCACAATTCCCCGATGCAATAACTGCTGTATCAGATGATCATCCCATCCCATCTTCAAGAATCCGGGGAAGACACCCTGATATTCAAGGTTATGGGTAGTAAAGAACGCTTTCGGACAGCGTCCATTCGTCCATCGATGATCCCTATATAATTCCTTCAGCATTGCAGGGCCCAATGCAGTCTGCCAATCATTAAAATGTATCACGTCAAACTCAACCTCTAACATCTCTTGGAGCATTAAGGTTGCGCGCGGCAGAATAATAGACTCTAAATATCCGCCTAAAGAATCAGGATGCGGCTGGTAATAGAGACGTACAAAAAGCTGGCAGGATTCATCCAAAAGCAAGAATACCGGCACGCCCTTTTGCTCAAGATAAATCACTTTAATCGAATACGTCCCTAATCCAACAGGGACTTCAAGCGTGCCTAAAACCTGCGCCTGGAATTCTTCGAGGAATTCATGTAGAATACCGGAAGGAAGAGAACGCTGGTGATACAACATTGTCTCAAAATCTTCCCACGCCATCTTATCACCATACGCGGCCTTAAGATCTGCCGAAAATAAAGGTTTCGCAACTGCGGCAGCTAATCCATAACTAGCAAGTACCGCCGGAACATCGCTCATATAGGTAGCCTGCCCACCACCTTTGCCACCATCTTTATCGCCGATGACCGCCAGCGCTTTGCCTGATGCAGTGCGTAACGGCATCTCCATAGCGGAAAAGAGAACTGACGGATTCCCGGATTGATGCGCATGGGCAATCCGTTCTCGTAGCCTTGTGCTTATCTGTGCCAAAGTGTCAGAAGAACTCACGATAGGGCTTGAAGAAGAACGCAACACGACCAATGCCCCGATTGCAGATGAGGCGCTTGCGGAAACCGCCGCCGCAACGCTCTCGCGCGTATAACGTTGGAAATCTTCGTACTCTCCGTCAGGGTGATAATACGCATGCACCGTATCCATAATGTTTGCCCAGTAATAGTATTGATACCCGTCAAATCTAAGCGGCGCTCGCAAAATCGTGGTAAGTTTCCGGAAGAATTCTTCGGTAAGGGTTTGGACCGGAATAACGACAGTCCGGGGAATGCCGCCTTCGGGAATTTTGTATATTTCTCCGTCTGAGAATCGCATTAATCCTTCTGCGCGATCAAGGGTAGCACTCTCTTGCGTGAATATCCAACTAAATTCCTCTACTCCCATTTCATTTATTTCTCTTCTCTGAGGAATTTCTCTGGTAACCTCCCCATTCGCGCCGTCAAGCGTATATACCCCTAACGCATACTGTTCTGCAAATTGATAGGCAGTAATAAGAAGCTGTATCTCGGGGAGACGCTGAAGGGCCTTGAACAAATCTTTTTCATTAATCTTCCCGGCATCCGCAAGCTTTTGGATTGCCTGAGCTACTTCCTGACCGGTCGCATCGTTTGTTTCTCGAAGCAGAGTCTTATTCAGTAAAGCGATCTCTGCGGGATCTTTAGAACCTTCGATCGCCCAAAGATGATACATTTTCACTGCGGCGCCGGTATTTTTTTCCTGTTGCAGTCTCTGCGCATCCGTAAAGAAACGTACCACAGTAGCGGCAATCCTCTCCCGAGTATCTTCAAAATCAGTTTTATTCTTTTCGCTCAATTTATACTGGGCAGATTCCGTTATATACCGCTCTCCTAATATCTTCAGCCTCTTGTACGCAGAAAAAGTCAACGCAAACCGTATTTTCCTGAATAACTGTAAAAATACCACATCGTAAAGGTCCCACGCCGCCATCGCCATTTCTTCCCATGTAGACTGTTTGGGAAGATTAGGCCGCTGTTCCTGCCACAGACGCTTATGTCCACCAACCACGCGCGCCCAGGCCATTGAATATCCTACAAAAATAAACTCCACCAATTGCTTGTAGTATGGCTCTTCAGTCCTTAACCAAGCACCGTTGGTAGGTATCGGCTTAGGAAGTTTCATCGTCTTTAAATTGAAACAATCCTGGTTCCATCGCGAGAAACGTATAGAATTAAGCCCTCGTACTCCCCTGTGAATGGTCATCATCACTACCTGCTGCAGGTCTCGCGGATCAACCTTCCCCTTATTGTGATCCTTCCAGAATCTCTCGCTTTCATTAAAAAGCGCTTCTGAGGCATTATCCCTGGCATTATTAAAATGCATCGAGCATAAGCCCATGCGTTTGATGGTTATCGCCTGTAGGAATTGTGAACCAGGATATCTGCCTAATAAGGTAGAGGTAATCCAACTATAAACATAAGTAAAACCTTTCAGAACCCATGGGGGGAATAAATCGAGCAGATCAGTCAAGGCTCGTGCAATCCAAAGCTGCCGCAGCGGTTGAATACCAATCCCTCTCTCATCATCAGTCGCCAGCATCCCTACTGCGCGTTGACCGGTATAAGTACCCAGCGTCTGGTCTCCTACCCACAAGAAATCCACCGGCAATAAGTCATAATTACCTTCGCGGATCCTGAGATTGGTATCTGCACTAGTTGCCGCATCGTAGTCAGGGATAGGTTCTCCCGCTTTTGTATCATCATAATACATTCCTAAGTCTTTCTCTGTGATGTGTTGCAAAGGTACCTGTTCATCATCTTCCGTAGTTACTAACCACACTTCCTTCCCTTTTTCTTCATCAAGTTCGCTTGGATCATTAAACGCGATCTGCGCCTGCCCGCGGTTATGTTCTCTCTGGAACCGTAATCTCTGTTCGCTCTTTACCTGCCTCATCTGCCCTAACGCCTGCGGGATTAACCCAGTTGAGCCATCCGGTGAATAACGGTAATACTTTTCAATTATCCTATTCAGGACATCCCTTCCTATTTTGCTCAACACAGAAACACCGGTAAGCAGCGTATCAAAATCTTCTTGGCTCTCAATGGAAATAGCCAACGCTTCAGATATCTCCTGGTACATCTGTTTGACAAGCTCTTCTCTTTTAGCTTCCCGCACTGCATATACCTGTTGCCGATCATTACGTCTAACCACCGCTGCCTGCGGAAGCGAATCATCATCAAAATTACCCATCTTGCCTTTGGTGAGGGCTACGGTAACAGTCCTGGCCCCGGCAATATTGCTGGTGGCAAAGGTATACTCGATAATACGGCTGGTAATCTCTTCCTCTATCGCTTCTTTCGTTATCGGTATCTGCGCTAATTCATCCTCAGGAATACTCTCAAGCTTATTCGCAGGAACCCCCTTTATTCTATTCCTGCGTACTTCCGTAAGAAGCTCTTGCACTGTAGGATACTTCCCCTTTCCCGTCTCCGTAAGAAGCTCTTTACGTAATAAATACTCTACAGCCTGTAAGTCCCCTCTTACCTTTTCCACAAATTCCTGATCAAACAAACCTTCTTGAGAAATATCCACCTTATGAAGTTCTGTAAAGCGTTTTTTGTAGAGTGCCCGCAAGTATTTCTGCTCCTCATAAGAAAGGTAGCGGACTTTAAATCCTTTCCTTCTATATTCCTCTATGACGTCGCGGTTCTTCAATGCCTTCTCCATATCATCAGACCTGAGATCTTCAGTCGGAGTATTATCCAGCACAAAGATCGTAATATCTTCTTTGTGGCCAAAAAGCTCTAAGTTCTGAGCGTACATTTTCATGGCTTCCGCAAAGGCATCCGGCCTTCTAAAGGTACAGGTTACTAAATAGGGAATCTCAATATGATGTCGCCTCTTCAAAATTACCCTCTGCGCAAGCCCTTCTTCCAAAAGAGCATTCAGCGCGCGAACCTTGCGTCGGTACCCTAAAACTAATCCCTTAATAATATTCCATTCACTGAATTCATCCACCATCCGGTAGAATGTGCCTTCTTGCCTGAGCACATCCCTGCGGATAAGCTGCGCCATCCCGCTTTCGGTTACCCCAATGAGGAAATCTTTCTTGCTTAATTTCTTGATCAACGCATATTCATCGTATATATATGTCCCCTGACTCCCCAAATCTACTACTTTTATATTTACTCCCGCAATGTGGTTCAATGCAAAGAATGCCTCCTCTAAGGCTTCGATCTCCCTTCTGCGAAGCGGGAAGGTCAATACCGCGGGCCGCAACCCAAAGATCACTGCCCTTGCATCGCTAATTCTCTCAAGGATCAATGCTACTGTGCTATCCGGCACATATTCTTCAAATAACTGCCCCGCTGCTCGAGCAGGATTGCCGTAGCGGTTGGCAATCACCAGTGCATTCGCTCTTGTCACGATTTCATCATGTAATCGGTCAGAGACCGGCGAGGAACTTCCCGGGGTATAATTGGTAAAGTGGGGATAATTACCGTCAGGATTGTAGCTGGTATGCACCGCATCCATCAGGTCCTTCCAGTAGTAGTACTGGTATCCGTCAAATCTAAGCTGGCTGCGTAGGATGGTAGTTACTTTGGCGAGAAAATGAGTGGTGAGGGATTCAAGAGGGATAACCAGGACCATAGGAGGAGGAAGGTCTGTCAGCTGTAATACTTCCTCATCCTCAAACCGAATTACCTTCGTTTGCGTATCAATAATTCCGGTAACTTCTTCCGGCGCGCTCCACCTGAAATCTTCCCCTCCCAATTCGTCCTTCTGAATCCTCTGCGGTACCTCTTTGGTCGCCGTAACAGGAACTTCGCCTGCCTCGGATTCTGTATCGGTATTCGTATGCAACGTATAAATCCCTAAATCATACTGCTCTGCAAATTCATAGGCAGTGGTAAGTAATTGTATCTCCGGTAATCTCTGTAATGATACGATCGCCTTTCCGGTGAAATCTCTATCTTCTTGGATAGTATCTACTAATCCTCTGATCTCCTCTCCCACTGACCTTACTAGCTGATCTTCCTGTCCTGCTAACTCTTCTGCTAACTCTCTTATCTGCTCCCTATTTAATTCCCTTGGCTTCTCTACCGCCAAGATGTGCAGTATCTTGCCTGCCGCCTGCGAATTATTCTTCTCCTGCAACTTCCCTGCCTGTCTGAAGAAATTAGTACTTGTCGCCGCAATCCTATCCCTGGTATCCCCAAGGTCATCTCTGTTCTTCTTCGTCATCTGGTAATCCTGACCTGCCACTATATATTCCTCTCCCAATATCCTTAAGCGTTTGTACGGATCTAAAATCAACGCAAATCTAATCGTCCTGAATAATTGTAAGAAGA
>JAHISH010000070.1 GCA_018818365.1 Candidatus Omnitrophota bacterium
ATCAGCTTGGCCGCGTCAACCTGTTTGAGCGCCTCCAGCCACGCAAGGCGTACTGCCTCGAATTCATCGAGCGTCAAATAGACCCCCTCGACTTTATTCAGTGGTTTACACAACGGCTTAAAACACCTCTGCGCCGGAACGCATTTCACCCATCTGGTCTTTTGGGGCCTCATAGGACCGCTTCCTCCGTTATGAACATATGTTCATAACGAGAATAGCATACCCTATTCCGGTGTCAAGTAAGAAATATAGGTGCGGTATTCACAAAAGGAAGGTTTTTTTAGGTGAGCGCCTTTATAAGAATTCTAGCTTATCCTGATGCGGGTTGCAATAACCAATGAAGGTGACGATTACGCCTGATCCACTCCTTCAGGATAATATAACCCATGAAATGAAACATCGCATTGCGCAGACGCAGCCTAAAAAGCATTAAAAACGACCTCGAGAGAGAATAGAATTTGCCGTAGGCCTTCACGACATTCATCTGCAGATCTTTAGCCGATAAGAGATTCGGCCGGAAAACAATGTGCTGGCCGTCATACAGTCTCCAGTCCTTGGTAAAGATACGGTTCTGAGCCTGCAGGTCTTCATAGACTTTTGTGCCGGGAAAAGGAGTGAGGATCATCATCTGAATGGTATCTATCTTTTCTTTGAGCGCGAATCTCAAAGTCTCCCATATGGAATTCTTGTTATCATCTTCTCCTCCCAGAACGAACATGCCGTGGACTTTGATATGTCGTTTATGGAAACAGCGGATGGCATTCACGATCTCTCCGAGAGTCTGCTTCTTTTGGTACGCCTTAAGCGTCTGGGGGTTGACCGACTCAAATCCTATGCAGACACATTGACACCCCGCCTTTTCCATCAGGTCCAGCAAGATATTGTCCTTGGCGGCATCGCAACGCACCTGGCATGCCCAGTTTTTTACTTTCGCTTTTGACATAAGCTCCAAAAGATGCCGAGTGCGCGGGGGGTGAGCCGTAAAGTTATCGTCGCAAAAGATAAATGATTTTGAATTCATTGCTTTTATCTCACCGATGGTGCTCTCGGCGCTTCGAAAACGGTACTTTTGGCCGAACATCTTTGTCACCGAGCAAAAACTGCAATCAAAAGGGCACCCTCGGGATGTGGAAATAGGAGTGCTCAAGGACATCGCCCGGTATCCTTTGATCAAAGAAAAGTCCGGCCGGGGCAACGCATCCAGATCTTCTACCGGCCTTCCTTGGACGATCGGCTCTTGGTTTCTACCTTCGATCACATCCGCGATCACCTCTTCAGCCTCTCCCACCACCACCTGTCTGGCATAGGCCAGAGCCTCTTCAGGCAAAAGGCTGACATGCACGCCTCCCATGATCACCTTGTCTCTATGGAACTTTCCGGCTATTTCATAGCCGCGGGTAGCGGTCGATGTCAAGATGGAAATACCGATACGATCCGCGTCGAGACTCGCGTAATCGGGCGTATGGATATTTTCATTATATATACTGACCTCATGGCCCCTGTTTCGAAGAATGGTCCCCAGATACACCGGGCCCAAAAGAGGGATGGATATTTTGCTGTACACATTTGCCTCGCAGGCGCGGGGCTCAATAAGAGCTATTTTCATACCTTATTCTTTTGCGCAAAGACTCACATTGATCGCACGGGGCCCTTTGTCTGATTTTTCTACCTCAAACTCTACTTCCTGGTCTACGGTTAAATCGTTGAAATTCACTCCCACCAAACCGCCCTGATGGAAAAACACGTCTCTGCCGTCCGTATCGCTAATAAAACCAAAACCCCTGTCGCTGATTATCTTCTTGATTTTTCCCTTATGCATTTTGAACCTCCGGTTAGTTAAAAAATAGAGCCCGGCACTTATCATACCGGGCCCTATTCAGTTTGTAAGGTTACACCTTGACGACGTTAGTCGCCTGTTGGCCTTTAGGGCCTTGTTCGATTTCGAATTCGACTTGCTGGCCTTCCGCTAAAGATTTATATCCTTCACCCTGTATGGACGAATGATGCACAAACACATCCTGACCATTTTCAGGGGTGATAAATCCATAACCTTTTTGGTCGCTAAACCACTTTACTGATCCTCTTGCCATTGCTTGCTACCTCCTTTTCTTCTAAGATTTTAGTAAAACCGTTAGAAATCTGCTTCACTTTTACCTGATAGATACTACGATTTCTAGCGGGGCAAACAATGACAGCAACACAAAAAAACCGCAAGGTTAGATCATCCTACTCCCTGCGGTAACACATAAGATTTCTAATCTTTTTTACTACAAATTGAGTATATCATATTCCCGGCATTAGTCAATAGAAATAATGCCCGAACGCTCCCCTGGACTCCCGCTTTGAATGGACACCCCGCATCGTGCGTACGGGTTCTTATCTGCGGTCTTTATTCCTGAAAGAGAACGGCTTCTTTCTTGGGACGAACCCCCTCTTGTCACCGTCGGTCCGTTTTTCAAAATGACGCGGTGGGGCAAAGTCCCTTTCTCCGGGACTATCGAACGTCTTCTTCTTGTGCTCAAATCCCCGGCTTTCTTCACTGTGGGGTTTTTCAAAATGGCGCCCGCGGTCAAATCTTCTTTCTCCGGAGGGGTCCCCTTGCGCTCTGTGGGAATTCCGATAAGGACGGCCATAGGACCGGAAAGGCCTTGAAAATTGTTTCTCCCTAAAAGGCTTTCCTTGAGACTGTTCGATCAAGATATCTATTTTTTTCTCCAAAAAGACCAATTGCTGCTGCATCTTTTTGATCAAAGCGAACACACTCTGCTCAGTGGGAGCGGAAGGTAACTCTTCATGCGCATCAGATTGTTCATTCATTTTTCCCTTTCCTTTCTTCCGTTTTATTGTTCTTCTCACCGACTCTTAAATCGGACATACCCCTATTTTTCAACGAAGTACGCGCTCCTTCCACAAGCTCGGCAAAGAGCTCTTTTACCGAAACAATCTTATTGATGCGATAGGCATTGCTGCCACACATAGCAAATCCTTTATCCATATGTCCGCTGGCGGCGCTAAACAGCGCATTGGCGATACAATAATTAACTTTCCGGGAATCACAGGTAACAAGACATTTATACTCACAGCCGAAATCAATACGCTCTCCCCTGACAATCCTTTCGACAAATTCGTTATTGATAACTCTTCCCGGCATGCCCACCGGACTCTGGATTATCACGATATCTTCTTTGGTCGCCGCTAAATACGCCTTCTTATAACCATCGGACACATCGCATTCATGCGTACACACAAATCTGGTCGCCATCTGCACTCCGCTCGCCCCTAAACTGATAACCCGGGCGATATCTTCTCCGTCGAAGATTCCTCCGGCGGCAATTACCGGGATTCTGCAACCCGGGCTTTCAAAATCTTGCACGACCGTTAATACTTCCTTTAAAATATTATCGAGAAACACCCGGCTGCTGTCTTTAATATCCTCCAGGCTGTAGCCTAAATGCCCTCCGGCCAAAGGCCCTTCAACGACTATCGCATCAGGCAGGCGGGTAAATCTTTTTTTCCAAACATTGCAAATCAATTGTGCTGCCCGGGGAGACGAAACAATCGGCACTAGCTTTGTCCGCCTATTATTAATATACGCAGGCAGCTTAAGCGGAAGCCCGGCTCCTGAAATAATCACGTCCACTGACTCCTGCTGTGCGGCATCCACCAAATCCTGATAATTGGTGAGTGCGCACATGATATTTACCCCAAAAGGCTTGTCCGTCATTGTGCGGGTCTTCCTGATGGTCTTTACAAAGGAGTTCCGCGAACGCGAGGCGTAATTGCTGGCGGTTGCATCTTTTTCTTCGCCAAGCCCCACGGAAGCGATTATCCCTAGCCCTCCCTCATTGGATACTGCCGAGGCCAGGCCTGACGTTGAAACCCGCACGCCCATACCGCCCTGGATAATGGGTATTTCAATCCCCACATCCCCGATCTCTAAATTCTTGAACTCTCTATTCATTTTGTCTTTATAAGAATATCCTGTCCCGTGGTCACGGGTCATCGCCGGCTCCCGCCGGAACTCTTCCTCCCGCCTATAGTATCGCCAGCCTTGCCAAAAGATACGAGGTAATAGACTCAGCCCCCTGATTGAGGTTAATATTTCTCTCCCCTAAGCCGTCATAACATCCACCCGTGACCCTGTCGTACACAACCTGTTTCAGGCTGTTATCTCCTAAAAACCAGTTAAACGCTTCATGCATAAGTTTTTCATAAGAATCCTTTCCGGTTATTTTGTGCGCCGTCGCGAGCGCGTACACCATCGCCGACACATCCTCCGGTTGCTGATCAAAATAGCGGCGCTCTCCAAACTTATGATGCCACCCATCCTGGCCTATGGGCATATAGATCCCGTTGACAAAAGTCTTGCCTATCAGGAAATCCAACGTCTTAATGCCTATATCCAGATATTCACTATTGCCGGTATGCGCATGCCCCAAAATAAGCGCCTCCGGAAGCACCGCGTTGGAGTACGTCAAGTAACTTTCAAACCACTGGCACTCCTCGGAAGATGAACCCCGGTAAAGCGATACCAGCCTGTCGCAATGCGAGACCAGCAGCTCCTTTAAGTTCTTTCCTTCAACCTCCTGCATCTTTTTTAAAAGCAGGCAGACACCCTTTGCGTAAAAGGCGGTTGCCCGCGGGGACTCAAACATTTTATATAAATCTATCCTTTTCTTTAATAAACCGAAGGCTTGATTCCTTACGTTCTCCGGAAGGTACTCGGCCGAGGTCACCACCGCCAATGCCCAAAGAGCCCGGCCGTTGGCATCATCCAAATTATCCTTTTTGTTAAGCTCGATATCTATTGACCTGTCGGGTTTTACATAATTACCGAACATATGCTCATCGCCGAGAACAAATTCGATGAAGCGTAAATATACCTCTATGCGCTTGAGCAATTCGCTTTTCTGCTTTTCAGGATACGGCGCCTTAAACGCCCTTCCCAATTCGCCATAATATAAACACGCAACAATCAGGGCGCGCGCGTTATCATCGAGCGTATACCCCGATGAGACATCCGGAAAAGACAGCCGGGCGAACTGTATAACCCCAAAGTTATCGGTCAGGCGAAGAAGGTGATTAAGATTCACGCGGGGGATTTTCTTGTACTCGCTTACTTCGGCGATATCGCGGGAATATTTTGAGAATAATTTTGAATACTCCAGGGCAACATTCTCCCATGTCATATTGCGGGTCCTAAAATACGCATTCTTTCCAAGCTGCTCTCGTAAGGAAGCATCTTTCAAAAGGCTCATGAGGGCTTCGGCATAAGAGTCAGAGTCCTTAAAATCAACTAATCTCCCTACCTCCGAGGTAATAAACTCTCTTGCTTGCGCGAAGGAAGTGGAGATTACCGGCCTTCCCGAGCCCAACGCATAAGAGAATGTCCCTGAGACGGCCTGATTCGGGTCCAGAGAGGTCGACAGGTAGATATCCGTAGCCTTTAAGAAATGAAGGAGCTTCTCCACAGAAACATACTCGTTATAAAAGTTCACGTGGGAAGAAAGTCCAAGGTCGTGTACTTTTTGGATAAGTGATTTACGGTAGCCTTCCCCTTCTTCTTTTAGGACATTCGGATGCGTAACCCCCAGGACTACATACAAAATATCCGGATAGGCTTTCACGACTTTAGGCAAGGCCTCTATTACATATTCAATCCCCTTGCCTCTGCTGAGCAATCCGAAGGTCAAAAGGCTTATCTTCTTTGAAAAGCCTAGCGCAGCCTTAGGTTTTGCGCTGGAGGAATAGGACATAGAGTGGATGCCGTGAGGGATCACTGAGATCTTTTCTTGCGCTATTCCATATTCGCGGATAAGGATCTCTCTGGAGAGATTAGTCATCACCACCAGTCCGCTTGCGTTTTCGGCTATCGCGCAGACTACCTCTTTAAGCGCGTCATCAGGCGAAGGCAAGATGCTATGGAAAGCCACCACCGAAGGTTTCTTCAGCGCCTCTAGGAAAGAAACAACGTACGCGCCGTAGGTGCCTGCGAAGATGCCGAATTCATGCTGAATATTGACGAGTTTGACCTCGTCCATTGCGTTGATATTTTCGGCAGTCTTAATGTATTCCTGTCGGGAATATTGGTTTATTTGAAAAATGACTCTTCTTGAATAGTGGTAACGGGATATATCGTCAATATTCACCGCGGCCACCTTTGACTCGATGGCAGGTTCAAGCAAATCATCCATCGCAGCCGTAAGGTCTGCGGTAAAGGTAGCGATGCCACACTCTCGGGGAGGGAATGTGGATAAATAAATAACTTTGAAGGTTTCGCTCATTTCTACTACACCGCGCCCGAACACTATTTTTTAAGTTCTTTTAAAAGCTTCTCCATATCCACCGATTTAGCCGCGATGAGTTTATCGGCGGCGCCATAATAGATATAAAGCCTCTTGCCTTTCAGCACGGTTCCTGTGGGGAAGACCACATTGTTGACATCTCCGCGCTTTTCCCACTTCTCCTTCGGAGAAAACAGGGGGCGCTCCAAACGTCCGATCACCTTAGTCGGATCGTCGAGGTCTAGTAATGCGGCTGCCGCATGATAGGTCTTTCCTTGCGAAGAGTCCTCTACGCTATGATAGATCAAAAGCCATCCCTCCTTCGTCTCAATGGGGGGGCATCCGCCGCCGATATTCCTGCTTTCAAACTCGTATTTTCCTCCAAGCAGAACGTAGCTGCCCAGATTCCGAATATACTCTCTCCAATAATCATCGGTAAGGTCTTTGAAATCATCGAAATAAATCACCTGGATCTCCGGAAGGATACGGTGCACCAAGGCGAATTTATTGTTAATCTTCTTAGGAAAGATAAAGGCGTCCTTCTCCCATAACAGAATATCCTGACCTTGCCTGTCTCTTATATATGCTTCGAAGATAAAATACCTCTCCCTTATTCTCGCGTAACCAAGGAGTTTGCCTACCTCCGCATACGTAATGCGCGGAGACAGTATCCCGTGCTTTTCGAAATTGGTAAGATCGGGGCTTGTCGCGTACGCGATACTGGCGTTTTTACCGTCATACGCAGTATAAAAAAGATAGTACACCCCGTCTAAGAAAACAATCCGGGGGTCCTCTACTCCTTTTTTCTCATACTCATATTCTGGAAAAAGGACGGGATGATCAAGCCTATTGACGACCTTATGGTCGACTAACTGACAGTAGCCTATCGAAGAAACCATATCGCCCTTGCGAACTGCCCGGTAAAACATGTGCGTGACGCCGTCTCTCTCGACGCATGCGGGATTTAAAACCGCTTGATTATCGAATGTATTGCGCGAGCTCTCAAGTATTATCCCTTCACTTTTGACTTTAATCATTATACCTCATTCCTTACTTTATAAATGGGTTTACCGGCACCGTACTCTTGCGCCAGGGATAGGACTATTGCGGTGATAGTAATCGTACTATATCGCACGCTTCTTAGCGTAAGGCCGGAGGATGGTCTGCGCTTCGTGTTTTGAAACAAACGGTTAGGTTGGCTACAATTCTTGTATCACTCCGGTATAAAAGCGCATATGCTGCACAATAGACTATATATACCTCTGGCCTATTGTGGTAGTTCGACATGCGCCGAGCGTTTTATACCGATGGGCTACTCATCCCCCACAAGGGAACCCCTCTCTTGTGTGCCTGTTGTGCGTTTAAGACAGGATATCCTACTATATCGAGGAGTTTTAAGTAACAATGCAGGAATTCCTCGCGGATTTCTAGAGGCATCAATGGTAAGAGAGGTGTGCCTTCGATTATTGTCAAATCCGCTCATAACGATTTAAGATAGCGCCTTTGCGGATCTGTGAAAAGCAAGAAGCGTAACGAAACGCTTCTTTTAACGGCCTTCGTTCTTACGTTTTGAATAACAATCCTTGCAGTATATAGGACGATCTTCTCTGGGCTTAAACGGGACTTCGCACTCTTTCTTGCACTCCGAGCACACTGCCTTGTGCATCTCCCGTGGTCCGCCGAATCCGCCGCCTTGGTATGCCATGTTTCCTCCCTTTATATTGGTTAAAGATTTAACCTTGAGTTGTGATTATAGAGCTTTTCGAAAGAATTGCAAGCGTTTCTTTACTCTAAGGCAACCGGATCTTGGGGGGCCTGCCCGGACTCAGGCCCAGCCTCCCTCGTTTTTTTATCCAGCTTTTTTTGTTTCTTCTCCTCTGCCTTCTTTTTCTTAGCCAATTCTCTCTGATACTTTTTAAACGAATAGTTATCTCTGGACACTATACTCTCCTTTATCCCGCTTCTGATAGCGCGTAATACTAATTTTACCCTAAATTCCCGCTTTCTGCAAACTATTTATGCGGAAGGGTAGTATACTGAATTGTGTGTAAATTAGCTTTACAGTAATTAAAAAAGGCGTATCTTTCTGTTTGGAAAGCTTATCAACCCGGGCCTGACAGAGCCCTAACCAGAAAGGATACGCCCA
>JAHISH010000071.1 GCA_018818365.1 Candidatus Omnitrophota bacterium
TCCATAAAACCGGGGATCTCCTCTTTAAACTGGCGTATTTGGCTTGCCGAAAGATTATCCAATATTCCCTTGGCCAGGGCAAAAAGATATATAATCTGGTCTTCCAAAGGTATCGGTTTATTCTTATCCTGTATGATCAACTGGTTAATCACCTCGCCGCGGCGAAGGCGCGCCTCCGCATCTTTAGAGAGGCCGGTAGTACGCAATTGCGTCATCTGCAAAAGCTCCTTATATTGCAGGTAATCCAGGCGCAAAGATTTACTTAACTCCTTCATCGCCGGCCACTGTGCCTTATTGCCGATACGCGATACCGAAAGCCCGAAATCAATAGGAGGCTTAAACCCTTTATTGAAGAGGGCGGTGGAAAAATACAACTGTCCGTCCGTCATCGAAATAAGATTAGTAGGAATATACCCGGTCACATCCCCCTGCAAAATATCCACGATAGGCAAGAAGGTCATCGACCCTCCTCCGCGTTCTTTGTTCATGTACCCCGCGCGTTCCACTAACTGCGAATGGATATAAAAAATATCCCCGGGATATGCTTCGCGTCCGGGAGCACGTTCCAAAAGAAGAGAAATCTGGCGGTAGGTCCAGGCATGCTTGGTCATATCGTCAAAGACAACCAGGACATCTCCTGCGTTATTCATAAAATACTCCCCCAGCATACAGGCGGTATACGGAGCTAAATACTGCTCTCCTGTAGAAAGAGACGCAATACCACTTACCACAATCGTATAAGAAAGCGCGTCATGTTCTTTCAAGGTCTCCAGTACCTTTAATAATGCCGAGTAGGGTTTGCCGATACAACAGTAGATGCAGACCACATTATGCCCTTTCTGGTTTAAGATCGCATCCAGGCCTACCGTGGTCTTTCCGGTAAGGCGATCCCCGATAATAAGCTGCCTCTGTCCCTTTGCAATAGGGATAATCGAGTCAAGGATCAATGTCCCTGTCTCTAAAGTCTGGGTTACCGGCTGTCGTTCCATAACTCCGGGTGCGACCTTAAATACCGGATAGAATTCCTTATGGACAATCGGACCTACCCCATCCTGCGGCTGGCAGAGGCCGTTGACAACCCTGCCCACAAAGGCATCTCCGACGGGCAAGTTCAAAGACTCCCCTTTATTATAGACTTCATCTCCGGCGCGGATGCCAGAGGCATCCCCCAAGACCAAGATCTGTATCCTCTGCGCGGTAAATCCCATGACCAGGCCGCGCACCCCATTGGCAAACTCCACCATCTGGCCGTTAATACAGGAAGGAAGTCCTTCGGCAAATATGATAAACTTACGCACCGATAAGACATGCCCTATCTCACGGACTTCAAAACTGGCACTTTGTGGAGAGGAGAAATTGGATTGCGATAGGATATCGGACATAGAGAGAATTAGGCGTTTACCTTTTCCCGGATCTTATTTTTTAACGTACCGTCTAAGACAATACTTCCCAGCGTAATTGAAATTCCTGCCACCACACCAGAGTCCACTTCTTCTTTCAGGACTATCGATTTCTCAAGCAGAGTATTAAGTTTATGCTGAATATTCTCTCTTTGTGTCTCCGTTAAGGCAAATGCGGAAGTAACAGTTGCCTCCTGCACATCCTGCGGGATATGCAAGCGTTCGAAGTGCACAAACCCATGGGTAATTAACTCCTCTACCCAGCGGCCGTGCACCACCTGTTTGAATTCCTCAGGTAAGGCACCTTGGATCAATCCCACGGCTTTATTAATTGCTTCCTTAGCGACCCTCTCGTCAAATTCGCGCAGGATCTTCTGACGCGATTGTTCCGCCTGCGCAAGCATCTCCTGGCTGTGCTGTGTGCCCTGTTTGATAATATTCTCCCTCTCAGTCTCGGCACGCTTTAAGATCTCTACGCGCGTATCCTCTGCTTCTTCTTGAGCCTTATCCAGCATCTCCTGGGCCTTCTGCTCTGCTTCCGAAAGTTGCCGGTTAAGGTCATCTTCTTTTTTTAAAAGCTCCTGGTTTAACTCTTCGACATGTTTGGTCTCCTGGGATACCTTCTGGTCGATACTGCGTTTGGCAATGCTTATAAAGATCCCAAAGACAACCAGGAGAATAAAAACCAGTGCAATCATCGTAATCATAGAATCACCTTAGATATTTCGCGAAAACTACGGTTGGTTCACGCCGACGCGCTAAAGAGCTGAAATACCACCAACATCGCAATAATCGCCAACGCCTCGACAAAAAAAAGGGCAATAATCATCGCGGTGAAGATCTTCGGGGCGCTGGAAGGATTCCTGCCCAAGGCAGTAATACTTGCAGATGAAGCCATCGCAAATACCGCCGCCGGCCCTAAGATACAAAAACCAAAGATAATCACTAACGCGATATTACGGCTCATGGGATAATTATACCGCTTCTTCGATTAAAATAGTAACTTTATTCTGAATGACCTTGACCATACCCCTTCGTACCCGGTAACTTTGTTCATCAATAAAAAGCACACCCGAAACAAGCCTGCTTAAGAGCCGATGATGCATAGGCAGGACTTCAAAGACCCCACTCTCTCCGGGAAGAATAATACTTTTGGCCTTCCCCTCAAAGATGATTTCCTTAGGGCTGATTAAAGAAACATCCAGCTGCACTTAAACAATACTCCGTTTAGCGATGGGGTCCTTATGAGGTATTTTCATTCGATCCGTCAGGGAAGGCGGATTTCTTTGCCGAAAGAAGCTCCTCGCGGGTGACTCTTGTCTGATGATGCCAGGTAAAGAAGAGCACCGCCGCCAAAAGCGTCACAAACAGGATTATGGCAAAGATGATAATCCAAGTCATTGTCTTAGTCGGTGATTCTGACTTTAACCTCGTCTTGGTAAGCATCTCCGGAGCCAGAGGGCCTCCGGCAGTCGCTAAGAGCTTTTCCAGTTTTGCGATATCTTCTTTTACCTCACCGACTACTTCAAGATTATCGCGGTAGATACCGATATGGCGCTCGCGGCTGATGGTATCATCTGCCTGCGAGGTAGCGATAGTATCCAAGCGGCTGTAAATACTCTCCGAAACCTCCTTGGCCTTAAGATAATACTCAGTCTTGGCAATACGCTCCATAATCGACTTGGTGCGCGTCCTTAAATCTTTGAGTTTATTCTCCGGAATAATCCATACGTCTTCTACCTCAATCTCGAAGATACGGATCTCTGATGGATAGAGCTCTACTCCGGGACGATAGACATAATAAATACCTTTCTCCGCATCATAATCCAAATCCAGCCCCGCTAAGTTAATCACATCTTTAGGACGGACTTCCTGCGGCAGGTAATTCTTTATATCAACCCGCTGTGTCTTACTCTTAGAAGGATTGGCGGCAAAAATCCTGAAACGCACACTGCCGGACTCAACCCCGACCGATACCACGATATCCTCTTCACCGCCGAATTCTGCCTCAAATAATTTAAGAAGCAGGTCAACGACGGAGTTGATCGTATCAGTCCTGGTGCGGATCTCTTTAAGTGACGGCGATTCATTAAGGTTCTGTTCAATGAGCTCCTTCAAATCGTACCCTTCGTTCCCGGTAAGTTTCTTCAGCCTGTTGGAGATCTCATTAAGGGTCTCTGAAGCAAGTTTTGCCTCCATTTTTCCCTGTGCGAATACTTCAGGTAGCCTGTCAACGGAAGTCTGGATCTTACGTAAGGTAGTGCCGATATTGGTATTATCCCTATTGGCCACCATCGCCTGTAAGGCAGTAATCGCAGCAACCGCCGCCTTCGCAGCTCTCTCAGCCTCAGGCGCAGCCGAAGCAAGGCCGGCAATGGTAGTAATACTCATTGCTTCCACCATACCTGACCCCATGACGCGGCCATTGGAAAGAGATTCGCTCATCACATATTTAAATGCCTTACCAGCAGCAAATAGGTCGCTTGATGCCTGGAAGGTATAACTATAGAGCCCTTTGGCAGTCGTCGACGCAACCATCAACACATCCTCATAGATAGCATTGTCA
>JAHISH010000072.1 GCA_018818365.1 Candidatus Omnitrophota bacterium
CCTTCTTAAGATTATCCCTGCGTACCCCTGCTAAATGAACACGCAAGGACCCCACTGCTGCCAAGAAGACTAACAGAACGCCGGTCAATATCTTAAACGCAAGACTCTTATATATAGGTAAAGAAGCCTCCCTCATATTCCTACCTCACTGCGCAACTTAAACTCGATGCCTTCAGACGCCCCTTTAGTCAAGAAGCTTGAAGAGATAAGCTTTGCTTCTTTCACATCTTTATTCTTTTTAAGTTTAGTAAGGAATGCATTGATCTCCTCATAATCGGGGCCGGTTCCCGCCAAGAATACCGAAACACGCGCATCCTCCTTAGAATCAAGGTTACATTCGGATATCTTGATCGCAGGGCTCTTGGCCTGCGAGATCATCGCGAATACCTTAAGATATAACTGCTGCTGATCGACCCGTTGTTGAAGAAAAGATGCGGGTTTCGCAAGTATATTCTTCTTCCCATTCAGCTGTTCTATTTCCGGGAGCATATATGATACCTTGCGTTGTAATTCCTTATTTCTTTTGGACTCCCGCTGTCCCGTTTGGAAAAGACGTACGCCCATATATCCAAGCGAACCTAATAATCCCACCATCACTAAAGAAAGAATCTTTCTTGCAAGAACCTGCTGTACGAGATGCCGCTTCTGCTTAAGACGATCGAGTATATGGTTGATCGCAAGATGCCCGGGCAGGCAGAAATAGGTAATCCCTAACCCCACACTCAAAGCCATGCGTGAAGCGTTACTGGCAGGACAATGGGTCAAAGAAACCTTCTGGAACGGATCTAACAAGAGCACCTCAGCATCCGCTAACGTTTTCTTAAGCGCCGCTAATAATTCGGGAGAAGAGTCCTCCCCACTTACATAAAGGCGTGAGGTCTTTTGGCTGGTCAAAGGATTTTGGAGATAATGCGTATTGAAGATCCTTGCAACTTCTTGAGAAAAACGCACTAACGCCTCGGGCCCTCGGGCAAAGATATCTTTCCCCAGCGGAAGCGGATACACCCACATGCGTTTGGCATCATAGAGAATAAGATCACTGGCAGTGCTACATATATGTAATAAAGAAAATTTATTTTCAAGGGAATAATTATAAATAAAAAGATTATATAAAGCCACCATTGACGTAGTAATGCCTACTACATGCACACCGCTTTGTTCTGCCGCCGCAATATACCCATCAACTACCTCTTTCTTGACCGCGATAAGATGCAAATGACCATCTAATACAAAGGTATTCCAGAAGCATTCATCTAATTTAAAAGGAAGATTCTGGCGGGATAAAAACAGTATGACATCTTTTTCGCTTACTCTTTGCCTACTTTTTGCTAACGAAGGAGTGAGGGGGAAATTCCGGAAAAGGGCATTCTGCGTAGGCAAGTTGATTATCGCACCCGTTCCTTTGCGTAATGCTTGACGAAAAGGCTCTTGGCTGGACAATTCCTGTAAAGTCTTAGCCATCATAAGGCTGTTGACTTGTACACGGTCAGATTTCCTGACCAGTTCTGCAGCCATAACCCTGCCCTCATCAATATCTAATCCTACAATGCTATTCTTAAACCATCCGAACATTCTTTATGTCCTTCCTAAAAGCTCTTTTAATTTAACCAGATCCGCTGCGGAATACTCCCTGCGTTTATTAATCAGATTCCTTTTGGCCTTAGGAACGATACGCTTACGCTCATAGCGTAATAGCGTCTGTTTGGAAATTCCCAGAAGCTTCGCCACATCTTGAGAAGAATAAAATGGTTTTTGCACCTGTCCTCACCCCCTTTGACAAAGGATCACAAATAGCCTTTGAGACTTCTTGTTCATATTTGATATACTCTGAATACCATTGATAACATCTGATACTGTTTGAAGGTATTCTATGTACTTTCATCGTATTTGTCAAGCTTTTTTTATATCTTAGGGTATTGTATCGTGTCTGGTAGTACCTGAAGGGATAACACCGATGCGTTACGGCGAGGGGTAATTACTCTCCCCGTTCTATGACTGAACGGATGGTCTCAAACGGGGTAACCGGCGGGTTGTTAAATGTGTATTCCCCGCGCGATTGAATTTCATAGATATCAGACTTTACCGTGAGCATATTCCCAAAGTTAACGCCATCGGGATTAATGCGGAAAAGATCCCCTAACCCCAGCTCTGCGGCATCGTGAAGCCCTAAAGGGCGCGAGGAGATGATATCTTGCGCTAAACGCGCGGAAGTAAAAAGCGATTCCAGGACTTCTCCGGAAGCAGTATTCACATTAATCCTGCCTTCCACACTATTGTCCGGCTCAAGACGAATCCCGGTAAGCGAAAGCGCTACATTTGCATCATTGATTATCTTTATACGCAGAACTGACGGAGTCGCTCCGCAGGGAACTTCCCCATACCAGGCAATCCCTCCATAGAACAGAAGCTGGGAAAAATCGGTAAAATCCTCTTCCGCGGGGACATTGACCTGTACTGAAACGCGAATCCTGCCTGATGAAAGAAGCGGGTCATCACTAATGATACTCAAAAGATAATTACCCTCCGGGATATCGGAAAATTCCCAAATTCCGCTATCGTACTTATCTTCGGAAACATATCCCCCTCCCTGCTCTTTAAAATCACCCGTGAGGTAATGGGATTTTAACGCTCGCTCTTCTACATAAAAACTAAAACGGTCACATAGACGTACGATATCCCTGATTTCAAACTTCTTCCAACTCTTGCCGTTTGAAAGTTTAAGAATCTCTTGCGTATCTACCAACGCACGGTTGAAGACGGTAACCTGATTTAAACTTTGTTTGACCGGCATCCCCGTAGCCTCATCCAAAATATACATTCCGGTATTTTCATTAGAGGTGCCGGGAGTTGCTTGGTCTACGCTTCCCGAAAAATACCATCCGTCGAACAATCCGTCATTATCCGCATCATCTTGCGCACTAGGGTCTGCGCGTTCAATACTGACGAAATCTTGCACCTTGGCCGCCGTATACGAGACCCCGTCAACCTTGATACCCGCAGTATCTTTAAGAAACACCTTTCCTCCGTTATTAGGGATCAAATCAAACAAACAATCGATAGTATCGGCATAATCATCAAAGATCAGCCCTACCGTATTAAATCCCCATACCTTTTGAAAATAAATGCGGTTATTCCGAAGCCGCACCGGAGTGGGAAAAACATCACTATTATCCACCACACACACCAAATGCTGGTAAGGCCTAATCGTCGTTCCCTCAGGTATGCGCGCCGGCCATCCCACCACTAGATCCCCCTGCAAGGAGTATACTTCCAAGACAAAATTACTGATATCAATCTCCTGAGGGGAAATATTAAGGACTTCGATGTATTCGGCATCAGGCTCTTGCAATAATCCGATCCCCGCAAACGAGGAGTTACTAAGGGTATTGTTTTTTATTTCCACTACCAACTTGCCTTGAATATCCACTTCCACGGTAAGAGGGAAATAATCTCCATCCTTAAGCCCATTCCCTCTTTCCGAGCCGATCGTGACATCACCAACCGTTGCCCCCGCGACCGCCGCCTTGAGAACCAAATGATAAATTCCGGGTACGTAAGCCTGAAAGGTGTGGATGTAACTTTGGCCGGGGATGAGTTCGACCGGATCAATCGATAGCACACGGGAAGGCTTAACCATAATTTCATTGATCACCAACGCCTCGGTTCCACTGACGATCTTTCTGGTAAAACCTGCAGCAGGGACAGAAGAAATAAGTTCAATATGGGAAAATCGGCTTAAGGCGTCCGGTAACGGGGTAATCGCAAAACTCAAGCTTCCCTCCTGCACCGTGACTTTTTGCACCAGGCCCTCTCCTGAAAGAATTGTCTGCGCGTACCCTTGCGAAGGGATTTCAACCTTGCCGACGGCTTCGCTATCAAACGCACCATACAGAAAACAATAATACTGCCCGTCCGCAACCGGCAGATTACTCCATGTAAAAGTCCCCTTCTGAGTCCCCGCGGAAGCTTGATAAATATTCCCTATTTTCTGCCAGCCGCCTGCGACCGTAAGCGCCGTAGGGGCAAACGCCCCGGATACAAATGAATCGATCAATGTCTGCGCCAAATCTTCATCCGCCGCATCCTTCAGGTTCGCTGCGTTCTTAAAACAATTGCTGACTCCGCGATTCAGAAACCCTTCCGCAACGTGCGGGGCGTGCGCACTGTTATAATACGTGCGCAGCCTTCTTTGAACGTCCGTCTCTTGATCTCGGGAATAGACCGTCAGATACCGTTTCGCCAGCGCAAATTCTTCTCTGCTTAAAACCTGGCTTAATTGTTCAATAGCATGAATGGGCTTAAGGGCAAGAATCGAATCTAACTTGTTTGAGGGAAGCTGCAGCGCGGAAAAAAGCTGTTCGAGACTGGAACTATCCGCAGTATTGAGGTTAAGCTTGGAAGATTCATCGGTAATGGCGATCGCGAAACGGCCGAAAAAGTTATCTTCGGTATCGGCAACAGAGAACCAACGGCTCTCTGCAGTACCGTCTTGATCAACATCGGCATCGGCCCCTTGCGTAAGAGTATACAGAGAGTCTTGCAGCGTATCAAGAAGGTTCTCCCTTTTATCGAGCGCTAAGATCTTACGCCCATATACTACTCCTGCTTCAGAAAGATACCGTGCCCGTAATTTATCAAGGGAACGCAGATTCGAGATATATTCTACATGAGAAAGATAGAAGAACGCTATCCCGACGAGAAAAACAACGGAGAGCACGGAAAGCACCACCAGTAATGCCTGGCCTCTTGACTGCGTATGGCTATGCGTCATAGAAAAGTAATAAAGCGCTGCCTTTGGGCTTTATTCTTATAGATAAAATCCACCTCAAGCTGCACAAAAACGACTTCTATCGCATTCTCAAACGGTAAGGTCTTTACCGTAACCGCCCAATTAAGGTCTCCTTCCTGACCGGCCGTATTTCCCATAGGTAGCGAAACGCCCTGCGATTTAATTTCATCAAATTTCTTATTCGCGAAGAACGCGACCTCATTGAGTTTCCGGCTATAATTGAGATTCTGCCACGCCATAGGAAAGAGGGAAAATATGCCCAGCATCCCGACGCCGAGGATGAATATGGCGATGAGAACTTCGATTAAGGTAAAACCTTTTTTAGGAATATGCATATGCCGTGGTAGACGCAAAGAAGCGCATACCTGCGTTTACCGGATGAGAGACCCCATCGTAAAGATAGGAAAGAACAACGCAATGACGATAAAACCGACGATCGCACCCATGACCACGATTAAAACCGGTTCCAAGAGAGACAATAACCCGGTCAACGCAAAAGAAACCTCTGACTCGTAATCTTCCGAGGCATCAAGAAAGAGTTCCGCGATCTTACCGGTCTCCTCTCCGACCTGGATCATTTTTACCAGGGTCAAAGGGAAAAGATTGGTCTCCTCGATC
>JAHISH010000073.1 GCA_018818365.1 Candidatus Omnitrophota bacterium
AGCCATGATATTCTCTTCAACGGTAAGCTTGGTGAATACTGAAGGTTCCTGGGCTAAATACCCTATCCCATAGCGTGCCCGGGCATGGATAGGAAGATTGGTAATATTGTTGTTGTCAAAAATAATCTGCCCGCGGTGCGGAGGGATGACCCCTACGACCATATAAAAGGTCGTCGTCTTTCCTGCCCCATTAGGCCCCAGCAAACCAACGATCTCGCCGCGCTTGACTAATAGATCAACTCCTTTAACCACTTCACGGCCGCCGTATGACTTGGATATCCCTTTGATCTCCAGTAGATGCATAGGTCTTATTGTGTATCCTTATTTGCGTCTCCAGACACCGTCCCCTTCATGTCTTCCGTAGAGACGATCACGATTTTGGGCCTACCGGTAAGAGTGATCTTTTTATCGGCGGCGCTGTAGACTGCCTCTTCGCTATAGGAAATATTCTCTCCTCGCACGATCTTGACATTCCCTCGCGCCACGATCTTATCAATCTTATTACCCATTAATCCGGGAACCTTACTTTCGGAAGCCCCCGGGGTGTTCTTGCCGAAATATACATCCATGATATCGCTATAAATAATAGAATCCGTGCGTTCGACTTTGACATTATTACGAAAGACTGCGATATTCTTCTCGTAATCGATATCCAGAGGCCCGTCGCAGGTAATAATTATCTTCTCTTTGACTTGCGGGTCATCGCTTTCTTCTTCTTCGGCGGTCGGATTAATATCAACCCGCACGTCTTTTTCAAGGGCGACCTTATTCAAGGTGGGCTCTCCCTTGGCGCCGGTCGCTACCGCCGTCATGCTCTCTTTTTCGATATTCACAATATCTTTGGTGCTGACCTCTTGATTCTTTCTGTCCCAATCAAGCGAATCGGTGGTAAGCTTCGCCCCGGAAGAAGTAGTGATCACCACATTATCTTCAAGATGGACCTTGCCTTCTTTCTTATCAAAATCCCCCTTCTCCGAAACTAGATGCACATCTTCTTGTTCGCCGTATAAATTCCCTACCACCTGTGTCAACTTGATGATATCGGTGAAGATATCCGCGCTGGCGCCGGCTAGATCCCAGGTCTTCTTGCCTTGGTCACCGTAGCCCGCAAGGGAAAAATCGCTGATCTGCTGGTCAGACTGATCGCTGGTGTTATTCTGCGAAAACACATTTCCTGCCAAAAAAACTAAGAAGATAATAAGGACGACCTTTTTACACATCGTAATATGCGACAGCCTCCTGCCATTTATTCTGCGACTTTAGGATCAACTCTACTACCTCACGCACCGCACCCCGTCCCCCTGCTTTAATCGTAATATAAAAAGCCGCTTGCTTGATCTCCGGCGACGCATTAAAGACGGCAACCGGAAACCCTACCCTCCTCATCAGGCAAAGATCCACCAGGTCATCGCCCATAAAGCAGATCTCTTCCGCGGTAACCTTATATTTCTCCATCAATCCCCCCAGTACCGCCGATTTAGGGGAAATATCTTCAATAACTTCGGAGACCTGCATATCGTGCGCGCGGGGGTTGATCGCCTTTGAACCTTTGGCAGTAATGAGCACGGTCTTAATCCCCGTTTTTCCCAAAAGATGCACTCCCATGCCGTCATGGACATCGAAAAACCTGGTATCACGGCCCAGTGAATCATAGATAATACGGCCATCAGTCAAAACGCCGTCAACATCCAAAAGCAATAATTTTACCTTACGCGCTTTTTCGCGCAGGCTTTCTACGATCGCATTCGCCATAGTTTACACTACTCCCGCTTTCAGCAGATCCTGCACATCCAACAAACCCACAGGGCGCTTGGCACTATCGACTACCGGAACTTCGTCAATCTTCTTGTCCTGCAAGATACGCATCGCCTCCGCGGCAAGCATATCTTTTCTCACGGCGGTCGGATTCTTTGTCATTACCTCGCCGACTTTCTTCCGGGTAAGATCAGGATCTGTTTCTAAATGACGTCGTAAATCTCCATCGGTAAAAATACCCGCCAGTCTTCCCTTCGCATCGACGACTGCCGCGCTTCCTGCCCTGGCCCCGGTAATCTTACATAACACCTGCGAAACCCGCGCCGTGTCCCTGACCACCGGATTCGCACTCCCCCGGCGCATGATATCCTCTACTTTCAAAAGAAGCCGCCTTCCCAAAGTGCCTCCGGGATGATAGAACGCAAAATCTTTTTCCTTAAACCCCTTACATTCCAATAGGCATACCGCAAGGGCATCTGCCATAGCCAAGGCCGCGGTGGTCGATGCCGTCGGCGCCAAACCTAAAGGGCAGGCCTCTTTTTTAACGGAGACATCTAGAACCACATCGCTGTATTTGGCAAGCACCGATTTGAGGCTTCCGGTTAAGGCAATGATCTTAGAGCCGATCTTTTTCAAAAGTGGCAGCAGATTCTTCATCTCTTCGGTAGAGCCGCTATTGGAAAGAATGATCACCGTATCAGTCGCGGTAACCTTCCCTAAATCCCCGTGAATGGCTTCGGCAGTATGAAGGAAAAGACTCGGGGTACCCGTAGAAGCAAGGGTAGCGGAGAACTTCTGCGCTATTATTCCGGTCTTTCCCATGCCGCTTACCACCACACGCCCTTTGGTCTTCAAGATAATCTCAACCGCTCTCAGAAAATCTTTTTTGATGCGCGGCTTTAAGGCCTTGATCGCCTCAGCTTCGATATCCAATACCTCTCGTGCCCTTTTTAAAGTATTAATCTTCATGCGCGCGCTTTATCTTGTAACCCTGATTCTATTTTTTTGGCTTCTCGTAATAATTTTTCCAATTCTTTCAGATTAACCATATTGGGCCCATCGCACGGCGCTTTATCGGGGTGAGGATGCACTTCCAGGAAAAGCCCGTCACACCCAAAGGCAACAGCCGCCCGGCAGAGCCCTGCGACAAATTCACGCTGCCCTCCGGAACATCCCCCTTTGCCGCCGGGTAACTGCACGCTGTGCGTGGCATCATAGATAACCGGATATCCGAAGTCACGAACGATCTTAAGGGCGCGGAAATCCGTCACCAGATTATTATACCCAAAGCTTACTCCTCGTTCGGTAATAAGCAATGCCTTATTCCCCGTAGATTCAACCTTCTTGGCGATAGGCACGATGTCCCACGGGGCCAGGAATTGCCCCTTCTTGATATTAATCACCTTCCCGGTCCTTGCCGCAGCTACCACGATATCGGTCTGCCGGCACAGGAATGCGGGGATCTGGATAATATCCAATACTAAAGACGCCTCGATTATATCCCTGCGGCAATGCACATCGCTTAAAAGGGGAATCTTCAGTCTTTGTTTTATACGGTACAATATCTCCAGCCCCTCTCTTACCCCCGGGCCGCGGTATGAATCAAGGGATAGGCGGTTTGCCTTATCAAAGCTCGATTTAAAAATAAAGGGGATTTTCAGCCTCCCCGTAATGTCTTGAATGCGCCGCGCGATATCCAGAGACTTTGTTTCAGATTCAATGACACAGGGGCCTGCGATAAGAACCAGCGGGTTCTTTGCTCCAATCTTGATATTCCTGACTATTATCTCTCTCGTCATAGCTTTAATTGTGGTATGTGTAATGTCCCGCATCAACATTAAACGTTAAACATTAAACTCATTGCAATATTTTCTTAACCCGTTCCAAATCCTCCGGAATATCGACGCCAATCGTATCATGCGGGGTCTCGATCACTTTAATCCGGAATCCTTCGCTTAAGACACGCAGCTGCTCAAGGCACTCCGTATTCTCCAAGGCAGAGAAGGCAAGATTCTTGTAGGTAAAAAGAAAATCCTTGGTGTAGGCATAAAGCCCGATATGCTTATAATAGATCGGCTGTTTTACGAATGAATTATGTGCCCGATAAGGGATTGCCGCGCGCGAAAAATACAACGCGAAATTGTTCTTATCTACTACTACCTTTACTACATTCGGGTCATCGATAAGGCCCGGATCACTTATCATTTTCATCACCGTTGCCATCACCATATCATTATGTTCAAGAAGCACACGTGCGACCCCGTCAATCATCGACGGATGCACGAGCGGCTCATCACCCTGGATATTCACTACCACCTTTACCTCCAGGGGATTAATCACTTCGATAATTCGGTCTGTGCCGCAGGCATGTGCTTTCGCAGTTAATACCACCTTTGCCCCGAATTCTTTAGCCGCACTGACGACTCTCTCATCATCACAGGCAATAATCAAATCATCCAATAGCAGCGCCTGTTTGGCACGCTCCCATACATGCTGGATCATAGGTTTCCCCGCGATTTTTTCAAGAACTTTTCCTTCAAACCTTGTTGAAGAAAACCGTGCGGGAATTACGCCAATGACATCCATCTTTCACCTCTTTTTTCACACGCCTTATCGCGCATTATCGTCTGACGCGCTCTTACCGATACATTCGATTAATTCTTCCCTGGTCGTGGTCGCGGTCCCAATCTTACCGACCACGATTCCCGCGGCGTAATTGGCGATATGCGCAGCCTCGAGTTTTGACGCGCCGCTACAAAGCCCCATGGTAAAAGTACTGATCACCGTATCCCCCGCACCGGAAACATCAAAAACTTCCTGCGCGTGCGTCGGGATATGGGTCACACGGCCATCTCTCTGAAAAAGCTGCATCCCTAATTCTCCCATGGTAACCAGTATGGATTCCAGATCCAGATACCGCAATACCTGTCGCGCGGCGACATCGACATCTTTATTGCTGAATAACCGGTCAATATGCACCTTAAACCTATTGCGGGTATCGCGGACCTTTAGATTCCTGATCGCATTCTCTAATTCCTTGCGGTTAGGAGTAATCGAAGTCACCCCATGATAAAACTGGAAATGATCTTCTTTCGGGTCTACGGTAATGACTTTTTTATAACGGCGGCCAAGATTAATGATCGCCTCTAAAAGGGGGATATTAATCACTCCCTTACCGTAATCTTCGATAATAATGGCATCGAACTTCTTGATATTCTTCTCGATAAACTTAAGTATCCTCTCATTGAGAGAAATGGGAAGGGCATTGGTATGCTCCCAATCGACTCTGACCACCTGCTGATGCCCGGCAATAATCCTTGTCTTTACCGTGGTATGCCTCTGCGGCTCGATGAAAATACCGCGCACGGGGATCTTCCGTTTTCTTAGCTCTGAAAATAAAATCTCGGAATTCTTATCTTTTCCGGCGACGCCCACTAAATAGACATTCCCGTCAAGCGCGCGGATATTATTCGCCACATTTGCCGCACCTCCCGGCACAAAGGTGCGCTTATTTGCCCACAATACCGGTACCGGCGCTTCCGGAGAAATCCGGTCGACATTTCCCCAGATGTATTCGTCAAGGATCAAATCTCCGATTATAAGAACACGTGCCTTAGAAAACCGGTGAACGATCTCTTTTAGCCGTTGCATTTTCATTACTCCTTCTTTTTCTTGCCTAAAGTCTCTTCAATTACTGCCTGGGCTAAGAATGGCAGCATAAGCTCATGATGCCCGATGATATAAAACCCCTTGCCCCCGGACATCACCGGCCGCGTAACTACATTCTGGGAAGGCCGGTAGTGGTGAATCATATCAAAATTAGCGGTGACAAAATCTTTTACGGGCGCAGATATGTTCCTCGCTAAATTCAATGCCTTTAAGAATACCTCCGGCAGGATCACCGTGGAACCAAAATTCAAGACGACGCCGCCATTATGAATGCGGGAAACGTGCTCAACCAGAATATGGAAATCACGCAGGCTTCCCTCTCCGGTAGAACTACCATCAAATGAAGGATGCTGATGAATAATGTCGGTGCCGATGGCCACAAAGACGCAGACCGGGATATTATGAAGGTACGCATTATTGAGCAGGCTTAAATTCTTATACGGTAACTTTGCGGAGTGAATCGCATGGGCGATTGATTCTCCCAGTCCCCGACCTTTCCCCACCCCTTCTTTGACGGCCGCATTGATAAAATCCGCGGGCTCTTTACCCATGCCGAACGTGCCGTTTTTCAGGTTTTCCGCGACGTCTTCTGAGGTCTTGCCCTGTAAGGCGATCTCAAAATCGTGAATAATCCCTGCGCCGTTTAAACACACGCAGGTAATCACTTTCTTCTTGATCAGCTCGATGATAACCGGATTAAGGCCGCACTTAATCACGTGCGCGCCGGCCATAAAGATCACTTCCTTCTTCTTCTTACGGGCGGCCACTATCGCATCTACAAGGGCACGAATGTCTTTTGTCTTTAATATATGCGGGAGAGAGTGGTAAAAATCGCGAAAACTCCTTCCTTTCGCAGGTGGTTTGGCGAAATCAGCCATTTTTACCTTGCTTGCGCGTTTCTTCACCGAATATGTCTTTACCTTAGTTATGTATAACATGAGAAGTTATAATTTTAGCACAAATAGCTGGTAAATCAACTTATTTTAGCGCTCTTTTGCGTTTCGTCTTTTGCTTCCGCGTGCTGTTGATTCTCCTTTAAACGCAGCTGTCGAGCTGCTCGCTTAGGCCGCTTTTGGCCACCATACTTTTATAAAGGCCACGCCAGAGTTCTTTCACAGTCTCGGCTCCTGCGCAACTCGCCCGTCGGCTTCCGCCAGGACGGGCTCAAACATGCTCGTCGTCCGAATGCTTCCGCGTTCGGATGCCCTCGCTTGCTCAAGCATGCTTTGGTGTACACGTTTGGAGATGTGTTGACACTTCTGCATGGATAGGAGTGTCAATTTTATCATAAGTTAACCTTTTTGGACAAGTTGTTTTATCTAACAATACTTCAATCGGTCTCTTGCCGTTTAATCTATATCCTGAATGCGGCCTCTGGAAGTTGTAATGCCACATGTACGTGTCTAAATCCGTTTGCAACTCTTCTAAGCTATAGTACCACTTTTTCCTGAAGGCAACGCAGAAGAACTCTTCCATGACCGTCCGGTTAAATCTCTCCACAAATCCGTTAGTCTGCGGCCTCCCAACGCGTATCCTGCTATGTTCTATACCGAATATCTGAAGCATTAACTCGTAATCGTGCTTAAATCCTTTACCGCAGAATTCACCGCCGTTATCAGTAAGCATTCTTCGTATCGGTATGTCAAAAGCCATGTAGAATGGCAGTACCCTGTCTATGAGTATATCCGCAGAAGTCGTGGGCATCTTTGACGTATAAAGCTTGGCAAACCCAAACGAAC
>JAHISH010000074.1 GCA_018818365.1 Candidatus Omnitrophota bacterium
AAAAACTCTCCTTTCAACCCTAAGGCAGTAATCTTCTTCGCCTCATTTAAATCTGCCCACGCCCCGAACCGGCAACAATCCGACTGGCTCCTACACGCATCACAGTCGATACTGCGCCTACTCCTCTTTTGCCTCTTCTTCCCGTTTCCATTACACATTTCTCACCACCTTTTTTAGTTATTATACCCCTAAAATGCGATATTAGAAAGAATATTTCAACGACGAAATAAAACGGGTATCGTTCTTCTTGGAATCTGCAGACACGTCAGAATTATATTCATCGACAAAAATCAAGCGTAACGATAAATACTGCGTCAGAGGATTCTCAAAGACGGTCTCGGCACGTAACCGAAAATTCCCGTTATCTTCCATAGAAGAATATCCGGTGATCTCCTGCGACAAAAAAGAGTCTGCGAATATGGATTTTTTAAAAAATGCCCGCGGAATAAGTACCCCTTCATTTTTGTTCTTCGTAATACCCCGGTAATGCACATGTTCAAACCCCACACCTAACTCTACCATAGCTTTATATGTATCGGTATCGGCAAACCAATACCCTACTCCCGAAGCAGGCACGATACGGTACTCGATATCCGCAAAACGGTCGTGGTCTCCTTCCGCCTTATAAAAATTATACCACTTATTCTCCCAGAAACTAAAGGCATATCGCATCAATCCATACCACTTCTGGGTATCCATCTTCCTCTTAGACGAGGAATAAAAACTATTACCTTTGATTATCCATTCATCGTGTTCGCTCTTCTTGTGCAACATACCATCGATGGCAACCTGTGACGACTGGGTATTCCCGCTTGTTTTCTGGTAACCAAGCGTAAGCTCTTTCTCCCAAATGAAAGCTATAGGCTCTACAGGCTTTTTGGCATCATCTCTAGCTACACGCGCTATGTGTGCACGTGGCACCGTCACTTCCCCGAGCACAGAATGGAAGACAATAACTTCAGCAGAATCCTCCTTAATCATCGTGCCGCTTAGTTTATCGCCATTCTTCAGATAGACTTCCACCGCGACCTCTTCATTCCCTGCAAACAGGCAAATGGGTGAAAATACCCAATAAAAGGATATTATTGAAACCAAAATAAAAGAAACGTCAATTTTTCTTTTCATTGAGCGACACATCATGAAGCAACTTTCTTTGCGGCAAATCCGATGGTAACAGTTCTATTCTCTTTAGATACTCAAAGATGAAATCTTGAATCAATCCCTGTCATTTACTGTTAAAATGGATCTCGTCAAAAGAAAGAAGCGCTCCTGTTGTTTACGAACGCATACAATCTCCCGTGGAGAAGCAAATTCTCGTTGCAATAGGGAATCGTGAAGACGTAGCCACGCACAGGAATATCGGTATAACACTACACGCTTCCTTGCGAATCGCCACTCTTAGATTATGCGCAAAATAATAAAAGTGCGAAGGCCCCGCGGCATAATAGTTCTCCAGATTACTCACCTCAAAGTATCGGGGTTCTTCAAAACTGTAGAGACGAAGAAACATTGCCAACAGAAAAAGTGTAATCAGGATTGCAGTGGAGGCAAGGTGAATCTCCTTACCCATGTTGCGTAGAGTCCCTTTTTACCCCTCCCTTAGGCTTTGCATGACTTCGTTTTTTCCTCCAGCGCATAGGATTATCATGGAATTTCTTCCGAGGCTTGAGAGGTTCAGTAATTCCTGCGGCCGCACGCCGTTTCAGAAAACTAAGCGTACGCCTGCCTCTTCTTTTCGCTCTCTTCTTCGGCTCTTTATAGACCGGGCTAAACCAGGAATCTTTCTCGTCTTCTTCTTTCTTTAATGCGGGTTGCGGCTTTATTTCCGGCTGAGTGCGCTTTTGGGTTCGTGCACGCTCCCGCTCTTCTTCAGTTTTAGGGCAAGAGGGGCTGACATTAAGAGAACGGCCCATAAATTCTTTTCCGTTTAACGCCGTAATGGCCGCGTGCGCCTGTTCTTCATCAGGCATCGAAAGGAAACCAAACCCCCTGGATTTAGTCCCATTCTTCTCCCTCACAATAGAAATAGAGGTCACGCTGCCAAAAGGCAAAAAAAGCTTATAGAGATCCGCATCTGTGGCCGCAAAGGCTAAATTACCCACAAAGATATTCATTTTTTCTTTTTTTCTAGAATCGGAAATGGACAAAGATCCTCCCGAAATTTTTATCATCCTTCTCCATACGGTGATACTGGCTTTTAATCTCTGGTAGCTGTAGAAAGCGTAAGACATGTTTCTTCAACTGTCCGCTTCCTTTTCCCGGAATAATTTCTACCAGGGATATACGTTTACGCACGGCTTCCTCAATAACCTTTCTTAATTCCGTTTCAATGCGGAAGCCGTCGCTATAGATATCATGGAGGTCTACTTTGAGCTTCGCCATACGGTTATTCTCCCTCTCACAATATTACCAGAGGTAACGCACATCCTATCTAAACTCATAACTGATCTTCCCCCAATAATCAAAAGGAGCTACGAATATCCCATCGCTCCCAAAACCGATCATCCCTGAGTATATAATCACCTTCACGGTGGAAGGCGAACCAACTTTCTCGAAGATAAAAAGGGAACTGCCTCCATCCTTAAACATACCTCTCTCCTTAATCTTCCACCCTGTTTTCTCGGCACGGGTAACCAGATACTCTTCCGCTTCTTTAAATTCTTTCCGGATCGCTTCCGCGCTCTTCTTCATTTCTCTCTCAACTTCATAAAGCCTGGCGAGCGACGGATTGCCTTCGAAAGAACTCCCTTCGGGAAGCTTCAGACCAAGGAATACTTCTTTCTCCAACTGCTGGTTAATCACTTTGAACTCACGCAAGGTACCTTCCCTCGCTCTTAAAGGAAAGATCACCTCTCGAGGCTGTTCTTCTGTTAACTTCTCTATTTCTTCAGGTGGATACAAAGGAAACCCTTGATACATCGGCACATTATTTTCAACAGCAACAGCCTCGGATCGCATCAAAAGTACCCCTACTGCGAGAATACACAAAAAAAGTCTCTTCTTCACTCGAAATCTCCCCACCTATTGATAATTTCCCCAAACCGTTCAGGGACACCTTCCCGGCAAAATCGAAAAAACCCCAGGGTATCTATTTCTTACAAAGAAGCGCAAATACAAATGAGATATTCGCAAGAACAAGAAGGCTGCTAGATCTTACTACCCAAATCAGACATCCCGGCCTTATTAATACCATTACTTTCAATAACACCGCAACGGCCATGAGAAGTAACCCGACAGCTATGAGAAACCGTGAAGATACGTTCATCATTACCCCCCCTTTCACTATGTAAAACGATGCACTCGTGCCCTTTTAAAGGGTATTCTACCCCTGCCATATCCTAAGTCAAGATAAACTGTTTCCTCTTTTTTAAATTAGTAGCGACTGAAGGAAATTAAAGAGATATCCGGTGAGAATAATCGCAAGCGTGGTAATCCCGAAGAATACGGCAATAAGCGGAAGCCTCATCGCCCGGCGTAAAAGCACTGCCTCCGGAA
>JAHISH010000010.1 GCA_018818365.1 Candidatus Omnitrophota bacterium
ACCAGCCCCATCGGTTCGCAGTCCCGAGGGAACCTTCGCCCTAAGAAACCTTTACCTGAGATCGCAGTCGCGCATGGCGTTGCCTATGTTGCCGTTACGTCTGCGGGGTTCCCGCAAGACCTTCAGCGTAAGGTCAAGAAGGCGATCTCCATTCGAGGCCCTAAATATATCCAAGTCCATTCTCCGTGCCCCTTAGGGTGGCGGCATGAATCAGGCGCCTCTATTACGGTGGCACGCGCGGCCGTGGAGACAGGGCTTTATCCGTTACTGGAATTCGAGAGCGGAACGATCACTACTCGCCGGCAAATCATCCCTAAACCCGTTGAGGAATACCTCAAGCTCCAGGGCAGGTTTAAACATCTGTTGAAAGATCCTGACGCAATCAAAGAGATACAGGATATCGCCAACATTAATATAGAGAAGTACAATCTGAAAGCAACAAGCGAGGGTTAAAGATCTCGCGTACAAGGGGGTGCGAGTATGGGGAAACAAGCACGCGCAATTGTAGATTTAAGTCTCAAGGAATTAGTCAAGGATCTTAATAAAGCGTACGCGGACGAATGGTTGGCGTATTACTTGTATTGGTACTTGGCGCAGATAGTCTCCGGCAAGGCCTATGAGGATATACAGGAGATGCTCAATAAACTTGCCAAAGATGAGCTTGAGCATGCCACAGAGCTGGCGGATTTGATTATTAAGCTTGGTGATGTCCCCACCGCCAATCCTATGGATCTGGAGAAGAATGCCAATGCGCCCTATTTGATGCCGCCGAAGAATACCGCGGATATCAATAGGATTATCCGTATTGTCGCCGAGGCAGAGGCGGGCGCCATCGAGGTCTACAATAAAATCGCCAAGAAGACCTTAGGCAAGGATCATGTCACCTATCAATTGGTCACCCATATTTTGTCCGAAGAGGTTACTCACGAAGAGATGTTTGAGAATCTGCTGGAGCGGTAAACAAAACGGAATCGGCAATACGCAAGAGGGAGGATAAGAAAGAAAATGGCAAAGGTAACGGTTGATGCATCGACGTGTGTGGGATGTGGCTTATGCGAACAGTCTTGTGCCGAGGTATTCGAGGTGCAGGGTGACGGGATCGCGCATGTAAAGTCACAGACGTGCAGTACCTGCAATCTGCAGGAGATTGCCGAGATGTGCCCGGTTAACTCGATTAATATCTCCTAGCTATTATTTAAAATAGCTGTTCTTTACGCTTGAGCTGTTCGGTGAATTTGCTGAACAGCTCTTGCTTTTTCTGCTCCAGCGCCTTTACGCTGAATTCCTCTTTTCTCGCTTCGAATTCTTCTTCATTAGGCGAGGTATTTGAGGTGGGCTGAATAATATAGAAGCCGGTAGGGGTCCCGAGGATTTGGCTGAATTGGTTTTCTTGAAGTGTTAAGGCCACCTGCCAAAAGGTATCCGAGGCGCCAATCCCTTCGATATAGCTGCCGAATTTGAAAGGTTCGGTAGTCTTTACCGCAAGTCCGCACTCTTCTGCCGCTTTGGAGAAATCCAGCGCCTCAGGGTTATCCAAGTATTGTGTGGATAATTTCTGAAGGCACTCTTCGATCTTTTTTTGCGCGATTTCCGTTGATTTATTTTGAACCACTGAATCCTTGACTTTTTCTTTTATCTGAGCAAACTCAGGGATAAAGGGTTCTTTCCGCTCTTTAAGTTTTAAGACATAGAATTCCTTATCGATCTGCAACGAAGGGGTTATCGCGCCAGGCTTTAATTTGGAGACGATGCCGATTACTTGAGGAGACCAGCCGATACCGGGGATAGGTTCTATTTGCGAGAAAAGGCCGGTTTCTTTTGGCTCCACGCCGAGTTCGTCGGCGACTTTCTTGAACTCTTCGCGTTTGAAGAGCCGTGCCGCCGCGCTCTTTGCCTGCTCTTCGTTGTCAAAGGCCAGGTATTCCAGGTTAAACGAAAGGGGTTGTTTGAATTCGAGAGAGTTCCGGGTATAGTACTCTTCGACTTCTTCATCGGGAAGAACCACCTGGGAGACAAATTCTTCCGGCCGGGTGGCGATATAGCGGATACGTGCTTCTTGATTCTCCTTGAGGTAGGCTTGTTTTATTTCCTGGTCGGTTATGGTGACGTCTTTGGTGATTTGGGAATAGAGTTTCGCCAGCGTCAGGTTCTCTCTGGTTTGCTCTTCAAAGGTGCGCGGTTGCGTGCGGAATACATAGCGCAATATTTCATCGTAGGTTTTTTGGTCGAAATTTCCCTTGCGTTGGAACATCCCGGAACTTTGGATCCAGCCAACGATTTCTTTATCGGTTACCCTGATACGGCGTTTGCGCGCCTCGTGCAGGAGAAGAAGGCGTTCCCAGGCCTGATACTCCAGGTTTAAGTACTTTTTTATATCTTCCAGTTTATCTCCAAATTGCATGAGGGCCTGGTTTTCCACCGCCGCTAAGGCATCGCCGTACTCCTGCGCGCTTATCTTTCTGCCGAATAATTTTCCCTTAAAGCCGGAGTCTTTTCTGTCGCGCATAAGGCTTCCCGAACCCCAGAGCACAAACGCCGGGATAATGAAGATAGCCAGGAATATCCAAACTTTTTTTGCAAAGTTTTTCCTGCGTAGCTGCTTCAACATAGTGCGCTCCTTCTATAAATATAATGAGATAGGTGTCGCTAGGTATTATAACGGAAGAAAGGAATATTGCAACGGGAAAAATTAATCCTATGTTGCGGATGGTGTCATCATTAGACTTTGGGTGTCTTGTCTTGTTTCTCGCAGGGACACTTGCCTGCCCCTGCGAGGCAGGCTGCGTTCGGGTTTCGGCCTCACTCTCACCGCTATTGTATAGCGGGTGAACCCTGCCCGTTCGGCCTGCAAACGCCCTGCTCGAATCCAAGCCAAAACACCTTTACTCAGATTGTCACGCAGGTATGCAATGAGTACACAGGGCAGAATATTTCATCGATTTCATAACAGTAAATGACAGGGCAGAATATTTCATCCCCCTTCGGAGGACTGCATCGATAAGTGGTAAATCATAGACAAAGGGCGGAAATGTTTGTCCTCCTTCGGAGGATTTCATCGATTTCATAACAGTAAATGACAGGGCAGAATATTTCACTTTACAAAAGGGGTGGGGGTAGGTATAATAAGTCCCCGTGAAAGAAACAAACCACGGCAAGAAAAAAAGGCGTTGTATCATGAGCACAAAGTTCATAAAATTAGGGCTTCCGAAAGGGAGCCTCCAGGAGTCGACGTTCCGGATGTTTAAGAAGGCCGGATTCAACCTTTCTCTGTCATCGGAGCGGTCATATTTTCCCTCTATCGATGATCAGGAAATAGAAGTGGTATTATTGCGCGCGCAGGAGATGTCGCGGTATGTGCAGGACGGCGCCCTTGACTGCGGGATTACCGGCAATGACTGGGTGCTTGAGAATAATTCCGATGTCGTGCGCATTACCGACCTTATGTACGCCAAGCAGAGCCTGAATAAGGTGCGTTGGGTCTTGGCGGTCCCTCAGGAATCCGGCATGACTTCTATAAAACAGCTTGCCGGGAAACGCGTCGCCACCGAGCTGGTCAATGTCACCACGCAGTATTTTAAGAAGCATAAGATAAATGTAGAGGTAGAGTTTAGCTGGGGCGCGACCGAAGTCAAGGTCAGTGGGGGGTTGGTCGATGCAATCGTCGAGTTGACCGAGACCGGACGCAGCCTCAAAGCAAATAAGCTTGTTGAAATCGCCACCCTCTGCGAATCCACCACCCAATTCATCGCCAATAAGAATGCGGCGAAGGACTCTTGGAAGAGATCGAAGATGGAACAGATTGTTCTTCTCTTACGGGGCGCTATTGCGGCAGAAGAAAAAGTCGGGCTTAAGATGAATATCGAGGAGAAGAACCTTAAAAAGCTCATATCAAACCTCCCTGCCATGAAAAAACCTACCATATCAAAGCTTTCACAAAAGGGTTGGTGCGCGATAGAGACTATCGTCGACGAATCAAT